>JAQVQJ010000154.1 GCA_028701635.1 Clostridia bacterium
GTCATTCTGAGCGAAGCGTTGAATCTTAGACTTCGAAGTATGGATTGCCATGTCGCCTTGCTCCTCGCAATGACGGAGGATAAGAATCCTTATTAGTTTTTCATATGTTAATTTTTTATTTACTTTAAATTAATAAAAGGCGAGCATAAGCGCCCGCCTTTAATTATTTGTAATAATTTTTATAATAGTATACAGATAATTCCACCTTTACCTTCGTTTACTATTCTGCCTAATGTTTTTCTCATTTTTCGTTGCGCTTCAAGTGGCATAGTATTTAATTTTGAATTAATTCCCTCATTCACTAACGAACTCAAACTCTTTCCAAACATTTCTGTATTCCAAATATCTTTTGGGCTTTGTTCGAACTCACTCATTAAATATTTAACCAACTCTTCACTTTGCGCTTGTGATCCAACAATCGGATTCACTTCCGTTTCTATATCGACGCTCATAATGTGTAAACTTGGAGCAGAAGCACGCAACTTTACACCAAACTTTGAGCCTTGTCTTACAATTTCTGGATCTTCTAGCTTCATATCTTCGGCATTTGGCATTACAACGCCATAACCTTTTTCTTTTACTTCTTCTAACGCAACTTTTATTTTATCATATTCTTTTTTTGCATATGATAATCTCTTGACATAAGAAATTAAATAGAAGTCATCAGTGATATTAAATCCACATTGATCGGAAAGAACCTTATAAAATAATCCTGGTTTAGGTTCTATATTAAAATATATTTTACCTTCGCCCATTTGAATTGAAGAAACAACAACTGGCTCAAAATCTTCACTATCTAAAAATACTGCATTTGTTTTATCAATTTGTCCAATCTTATTAGCTTCTTCACCAAATTTTTTAATTTCGGTGATTAAAGATGTAATAATTGGATGATTATATGGAAGTGCCTGCATCCAAAGTGGTGTTTTTACTTTAAGCGATTTAATTGGAAACTCTAATAAAATCTTTTCAAAAATATCATCTATTCCCCTTTGGTCAAGTTTTAACACATCTACTGCTATAACAGGAACTTCATACTTTGCTTCAAGCGATTTTGCTAATCTTTTAGTTTCGTCTGCCTTTGGCGTTTTGGAATTTAGAACAACTATATAAGGCTTATTCTGTGCCGACATTTCGACAACAACTCTCTCTTCCGCTTTTACATAATTTGAACGAGGGATTTCTGTAATTGTCCCATCTGTAGTCATTACAATTCCAATAGTTGAATGTTCTTCTATTACTTTCTTTGTACCAATTTCCGCCGCCTCTTCAAAAGGAATTTCTTCCTCTGTCCATGGCGTTTTTACAAGTCGTATTTTTTTGCCCTCTTCATATCCCAAAGCTCCTTCAACCATGTAACCAACGCAGTCTATCATTCTAACTTTCATTTTTACATTGTCGTTAACGCTTATTTCCGCCGCTTTATTTGGTATAAAACGAGGCTGAGTAGTCATTATAGTTTTTCCATCTGCGCTTTGTGGCAATTCATCTATTGTTCTTTCCCTGCTGTTCTTATCTTTTATATTTGGAACAACAAGATTTTGCATAAATTGTGTAATAAAGGTTGATTTTCCACATCGAACAGGACCAACCACCCCAATATATATATCGCCGTTTGTTCGTTTTGCGATATCTTCATATATGCTGAAATTCTCCATAAAATACCTCCAAGAAGATGTTATATTTTATGGTCGAATACAACAATTTATGATTGAAAATATTTTTATTTCAAAAATCGATTGACAATAAAAAATAAATGCGTTATAATTACGCAAAGGTGGATCTATGAATTTTGAAAATTTAAAAAATACCATTAATGAATACAATCAATTACCTAATAAAATTAAGGCACTAACTGAAATTATAAATTTATCCAGTAATCAGTTTGTTCTAGGAGTGAACAAGGAAGAGTTAGAAAAAGAATTATTAAAATCCAAAGAAAGATATAATGAGATTTCAAAAGAATTTCATAAAAAAAATAAATTATTTAATATTGAATTTGGGACACTGATAGATGTAATGAAAGAAAAGTGGAATAAAGATATAAAGCATTTCGAATTTTATTCTCCAGAAAACTCATCATCATATACTAGCGATGATTTTTACGGATGTTCAACTAGTTCTCATAGTACTTACTTTTATTCTTTAGTTGAAGGCGATAGCAAATTTTCTTATTCCTTATCTCAAAAAGAAATAATTGAATCCATTAATAGTGGAGAATTAGTTTTGTTAGATAACTTTAGCAAATTTAGTCCATATTGTGCCGCTTCGTTCGATTTTTCTACATTGATGGAATGTAGAAGTAATTTTAGAAACATCAAAATAAATTTTATGCCTTCGAAAGAAAATTCGCGTAAATACTTAGATTTTCCTTTATTATCTCTATCAGCAAATAGATATTTTGAAACTATTCCAGACTTATTAGATATATTAATTGAATCCATAAAGTTACAACAAGATAAAGACAATAAACAAAAAATAGAACAAACGAAAAATGAAATTCAATCACTAGAAAATCAATTAAAAGAAAAGAAAAAATCATTAAATGAATTTACCCAAGAGCTTTAATAGATAAAATTTAACTTGATTTATAGTAAAAAATATGTTAATATTTTCTACGCAAGGAGTGATTAAATTTATTCTTTTGCTTGCTGTTCTAAATAAAACGAACTATTGGCAAAATAAAAATTTAAGTTTCGAAGCCAAAGCCTGTTAAGAAAGGGTGTCAGGCAAGGCGCGGAGCATTTTGAGGACTGACTCGTACCCAACGTACGTGACAGGTCTCAAAAGTGCGACAGCGACACAGCATCACACCTTTTATTAACAGGCTACGCCGAAGTGGCGAAATGGTATACGCACGGGACTCAAAATCCCGCGAGGGTAACTTCATGCGGGTTC
>JAQVQJ010000001.1 GCA_028701635.1 Clostridia bacterium
TCGGTTGTAGTAGGAGCTTCGGTTGTAGTAGGAGCTTCGGTTGTAGTCGGTATTGCTGTCGTTGGGGCTTCCGTTGTAGTAGGAGCTTCCGTTGTAGTAGGAACTGGTGTAGTTGGAACTGGTGTAGTTGGAACTGGTGTAGTTGTAGTTGGAAAATGCGGAATACTGGTATCGGTTGATTTTATGTTATATTCATATTCAGGTGTCATTATATTTTTAAGATTTAATACATTAACATCCATTCTTTTATTATCTATACTAATCTTTGAATTAAACGGTACATCGAATAAATGATTAATAAATATATCATCTGCGCTATTATTTTTATCTATTTCCGTATTCTTATTATATTTTTTATTATATAATTCATTATAATATTTGATCCATGTATGTTCATTAATTAAACCAGATGGAGAATAAAAAATAATAAATCCGTGTATATCAAAAACATATTTATTTATAGCGTCATAATCATTAGAAGGTGCAATGCCACACGCTCGTATAATACCTCTATTTGGCCCAGCTTTACTATACCCCCAAAAACGTTCTTCATATTCTGGACCAAAATCCGCAGGATTTTTTGTTTTTGTACTAAAATACACTTTATTATTCAATTCATGCCAAAAAAATCTTTGTTTATAATATTCATTTTCTAATAATTCATTTTGTAATGTTAGGTTAAATGGTGTTTTATCGTCTACTGTTATATATGTACCATTTCCATAAAATAAAGAAAATGTATCATCATCGTTTAATATAAATCTAAAAAAACCATTTTCAGATGAAACCGAATTTAGTACTAATTCATTATTATCATTTACTATTACGTATTGACGAGATGGTGAAAAATCCGTTCCCGTATCTATACTTAAATATACATATGCGCCTAAATGCGCATCATCTAATGGAGTTTCTTGTATAAAATCAAAAAGAGTTTTTGAAGTGGGTAAATAAAAAATAGTATCTTTATTAATAGAATAATCTACACTATTTGTGAACGCATCATGAGATATTCCATTATAACCATCAAACCAATATATTTGTGTATTTTTTATTTTAATATTATCGTCACAAGAATATGCCGCTGAGACAGGAATCCATGTAGAATCTAAAATCGAAATATTACCCGAAGATGGATTTTGCAACTCCCCCGTTAATGATACAGTAAAAATGGTATTATTCATTAATTATAAATCTCCTTCGAACAAATATATCAAATTCCCCTTTTCATCAAATCTACTGGATAATAATTTTCTATCTCCCATAACAGTTTCAATAAGTGGAGGATCTATAATTACCAAATTATATGCTGAACAATGAGTTAAAGTATTTGTATTACATGCATATGCTGATAGATGTATATCATATGTTTGTTTTGTATTAGTTGTATATATATGAGGTACAATTATGTTTCGAGGATCATTTGGATCGCTTGGATATAATAATTGATTAATTATAGACAATCCTTGATTCGTTGCGGTAGTTAAAGGCGAACGTGTTATGCGCTGTATATTTCCATCACCAAAATCCCAGTCTATTCTACAAATAGGAAAAGACCCTGCTATAATATTAGTAGGCATAAAATATGCAGTCAATGGTGATACACCGCTTATACTACTCGCAGTATTTGAAAATAATTTATCCGAATATATACTTCCATTTACGCTATTATTGCATTCAGGATTTATTTCTTCAACATATATATAAAAACTTTTTCCTGTATCTATTTCTTCCACATATTTAGTATGTGTCGCTTCAGTTCCTGTATTATTTGCCTTTACCGTTAATTTAACATCATATGTTCCGGGCATAATATACGTATGCATCGCTATGTGTTGCTGTTTATCCGTTTTCCAACATGGAAAATTAAAATCTCCCTGTGTAACATTTACATTAGTAATAGTATAATAATTTGATGAAAGACTTGTTATATCGGAAGGGCCCTCGTTAAAAGGATCTCCAAAATCCCAATGATATGAACTAATATGAAATGTATGCGCTTCTGACGAATCTTGAAAATATACGGTAAGATTAGGAGCATATCCTGATATAAAATTAAAACATGTCCCTGTTTCATCATCAGCATTCGCGTTTGGTATTGGAGTAATATCAACTAATTGATTTAATGCCGCGGCAGCGTCATCTGCAGAAAAAGTAGACGGTACCGTTTTAGCAGATGTTGCCCAAAAATATGCATATGGTTCAAATTCAGATACTTTAATATATTGTATAAATGGTTTGTCCGATGAAGTGGATGTAGTACTAGCACAAACATTCATAGTTATTTGATAATTACCATAACGCCAAATATTATTATCTATTAATGTTTTATAATAACTTTGTCTATCTGAATTAATAAATAAATTATTATCTGCGGTTAATGTATAAAACGCAGTAGGTGCCCATGCTAAAAGAGAATTATCTGTGCTTATTAATATACTCCAACTAGATATAGGCCATGTTCGTGCAATAGATCTATCTAATATACGCGCACTAAGAGGATCTACTCCATATATTATATCAAATCGTTTTGCATCAGTATCATTTGATTCCCGCCTTAAATCAGCAGATTTATCAAATATGCTTTCAGCAACACAAGGATGTAAATAAACACAAGCCATTTTTATCTCCTAAATTATTTATGTAATTAATCGGGACAACCCATATCAAACCACCAATCAGCCGCTTCATATTCTGTATTTATATTTACATCTATATATGGATTAAATACTGATATATATGCATATTGTGATGTAGTGTTTTTAATAAAAGAAGTATTAAAATTTCCTGCGTACATACCTTGAGTTGTAAGAACATGACCAGGCGCGGAAATAGTGGCATTCGCAACACCTCTTGATGTTAAAATATTAGTAAGTGATGTCTGATATCCCACATTACCTAAATAACCGGTATCAAATAAAATATCGTTATCTATTCCAATTACTATTCTATTTGGCGTATTAAAAGTAGATCCAGATATTCTTACAGTACCTGTCGATGTTCCTAAATTATATGCAAATACATTTGGAGTAGGAAAAATATCATAGGCATATTTTGTATTTTGCAATCTTCGGTGAGAAGTACAATCTATTATTTCAGGACAATGTAATTTATAATCCCATACAGTACCTCCTAATGGTGCATATACCGAAACATATGCAGTAGACGTTACCATATTCTTTTTAAAATTAATACTAAAGTAATGTGTATTTGCACTATCTTTAGCACCTGTGGATGTTCTTCCTGCTATTACTTCTTGATATCCATAGTTTATATCAGATGGATCAGTGATATTAAATGTATTTATTTTATTATTTAAAGATAATTCATTTGTTGGTAATCCAACCCACTTCGTATCACAAACAATAGTATTATCTATACCTACTACAATTCTATCGGGTATTTGATATGCTCTACCACTTAAAAGTATAGATCCGAATGACGTACCTATATTATGAGCTGTTATAGAATTAAAATATCCTTCTTTATTAGGCCAACATTCATCTCCACTATATTCATAATTCTGTCCACACGGAATAGTTTTAATAAAACATTCACTACTAAGAGATATCCAATTACCTGTTATTATTTCTTGAGTACAATAAAGAGCACTAGTATATGCAATATAAGTTGACATCATATAATAATCAGACCCTAAAGGACATGGCGTATTAACGCATACCGATGAATATACTGTTGACAGTGCCTCTGGCGGATGACACTCGCCACTTACAGGAATCCAAGGACTATAACATGAGCATATAGTATAGAATGTTGATGTTTCATATGAAGTAGAATATATATCTCTAATATATGTAGAAGTCATCTGATATGTAGTATCATTATCACATGAAGTACCTATACAAAAAGTATCCATTTCGTTTGCTAATATATCAGCACTGCAAGGACAATATACATTAAAAACAGGAGAAGTTAATGCATTCGCATTCCCTAGCGGATGAAACGCAGTAACACGTATAACATCAGTAGATGACAATAATAATACAGGAAAATCAAAATTACCATATTTATTTGTATCTGTATACGTATTTATTATAGTTTGTGGATATGTACCATATAACGGATATATTTGCAATATATTATTTAGAGCATTTGTATATATTGGATTACCCATATAACCAGTATCATAAAAAGCAGATCCGCTTAACGATGAGACTTCGAATATAAATTTAACAGGTATTTCAAACGTAGTTCCGCTTATTCGTAACGCGCCTGTAGTATAACTAGTAATATTATATAATAAATCAGTTATAATACTATATTGAGGTCCGGATGGGGCATAAAAACTATAATCTATAGGAACGCATGTATTTTCTACACATAAGGTATCATAAACTTCCCATGAACCATATAACGTCGAAAGAGTGCAATATGTAGTACTTACTGAACATGATATACTGGCACCACCAGTATAACCGAAAGGACATATCGCACTTGTGGATAAAACCGTGGTTATAGTAGGCGGATGGCATTCAGCACTCAAAGGAATCCATGTATCAAACGCGGAATTAATAGTATAATTTGAAACATTATTATAATTTGCAATATACACTAATCGACTAAAAGTAGATGTCATTTCATATAAAGTTTCGTCACACGAAGTAGATACACATGTAGTGGATAATTCTGTTACAATATTACATGAACTATCAGGACAGAATAAAGTATAACACCAATCATTATTATCTAACGGAGAATATACGGTTACGTATGCCATTTCTGTAGTATCATTTTTAAATAAGGTAAGATCAAAATTACCTGGATAATAATTTATATCATTATTCCAAGTAGCTGATATTATTTCTTCATCAGGTAAACTATTTGAAGTTAAAAAATTAGTTAATTCTGTTTGATAAGATATGCTTCCTCTATAACCAGTATCTAATTTAATAATATCATCTATTCCGACTAAAAACTTACTAGGAATATACTTTGTAGTCCCTTTCATTCTTACGGTACCTGTGAGAGGTCCTAAAATATGTTCATATATCATAAATATATTGCACTCCCTGTATAACAATTTGATTCAGCACATTCTATCTTTCCGCAATTTTCATCACTTATTAAAACCCAATCACCAAAAAATGAACTCATCGTATAATAAGTAGTACTTACACTTGCAGATATAGTCATGGATCCGACTTCACCACCAGAACATGCTGTTTCTGTAGTATATATAGTTATTGATGGAGGCATACAACTTAATCCTAACGATACCCAATCACCATAAACCGATACAGCCGGTATATTTTTCGTAACACTTATATCTCGAGTAAATGATTCATATCCTTCCCATAACCATGTAGAACATGTACCAAATATAGTAGATATTTCATTAACTATACTACTACAATTGCTATCATCCAATAAAAACCAATCGCCTGTTGATACTATATTTCCGCCTAATGAAGTAACATATCGTCCCCATGTAGTATATCCATAAAAACCTGTACATGGTCTATTTTCAGTTTGTAGAGAATATTTCTCAAGACAACTTCCACCCCATGTGTTATTACAAAAATAATTAGATCTAAAAGTTGCATCATCAGTAATATCTATATAAAAACGAGGTTCAGGCCATCTTTCAAATACACTTATCTTTGCTGATGCTGTAGCATTTATTGTTTGACATGAAATAAAAGAATAGTCGTATAAATTGATAACATTAATTTCAGCGTGAGGTATAAACCAACCATCAGGCTTTTCATTATTATTTGAAGTATATTCATATACTTCAGGGTTACCAGACGGCAAATAATATAATCCGTTTATAGTTGGACTATGATATGTATAGGTAAAATAAATATGTTTGTTATATGAATTATTAATATTATATGTATCATTATAATATCCATATTCAGCACTTATATTATCAGTATCAGTTAAATATGATGGATAATAATCATCTGTATATAATTTAAATGCTGTTGGCAAATAAGATCCAGTATTTGTCGAAACTAAAAACATTACATTTAAATTATTATATCCAGATATTGCTGTATGCATTATATTAAATGTCGATGGTATAGTATTTTTCCATGGATAGCAATACGCATATGTATCTTGATAACCTGGATTTGTTTGATATCCACTTAATAATAAAACTATAGAAGGATTAGTAGTACTTGGATGAATTAACGATTTATATAATTGAGTACTTGACGATGTACCTGAAGAAGACGTAGTTTGTGTAGTTTGTGTTGAAAAATTATAATTATTAACACTAATATCTCCACTTTCTTTTGATATAGGACAACTAAACGGATAATATTTTATACTGTTCATATATGAACGTATTTTAAGTTGTGCTTCATCACTAAGAGAAGGATTAACATATCCATCATTTATAGGAGTTGCAATAGCATATTGATAAAAAGGATGCACCAATAGCCCTGTTTTATTACCATTTATTAATGAAGTTCGTGTAGGTTCAGATACACCATTATATGCGCTTGTATTTGTAAACGCATTCGCCCATGCTATTATTCTAGCTTGTATATATGGCATCCATACGTTTTGTAGATTATCATAAAAGTCATCTAAATTTTCACCTTGAGTTATCTTACCAACAGATTGCATAGCACGTATATCAGCAACATTCATACGTATACCCCATTTACGCGCCGACCCATCAATTACATTTAATGATTTATATACTTTAAAATAGGAAAGATCTAATGACCATCTAGAATAAAATCCTTCTGTCTTTCGAGTTGGTGCTACATTTGCAAGATTTACTCTTAACATATTACGTTCAACTAAACGCCACCAAGAATTATATGCAGTTTCTGTCATCACACCACATACAGGATCAGTCCATGTTACAAGCACTGTATTGTCTAATGTGGATGCATCTATATTTTGTAATGAATGCCCTGCACTTTTTACTAAATCATTTCTATACGTAGTTACGCCATGATTACGAGTTAAAAACCATTCTATCTCTTTAGTATTTGTTAATGAAACAGGTTGCTTATCTAAATCCACAGAAGGATATCTCGAAGATCCACCGTATGGATATACACTACCGTCATATATTCCATCACCCCAGTTATCTGCAGTTCTATATACTTTTGTTTTTCTATAAAAATATATCGTTTCCACATTACCGTCTATATGAGCGGAAAACGAAGTTGCTTTTAATTTCCATAAATTATTTTCACTATCAAATCCGCAAAAATCATCGTAATATGTAGGCACTCCAACATTTGAATAAGGAGCATTAAATAGACATGTTGATGAAAGAGGGAAAGACCAATTTATAATTATATTATCTGATGTAGCGTTAATCGGTGCATATACACCAAATTCATTGCCTTGGCGAAAGCAAAAATGATCATTATCATTAGAAGTATTTAATATTGTATTAGGATATTTAAATGGATTATCAACACATATTTGTGTTACACTTCTATTCATTCCGCTAAATGTATTGACTGCTTTATAAACCATACTCGCATCTGTAGGTTTTACAAAAAAACATTCATTATCGCTAGTTGTTGTTCTTTTTGCCGCTATAACAGAAAGACTATTAGGGCATGCGGCCGCTCTATACCATTGATGTCCTGTAGTTGATGTTGCTGTAAATGAACCTGTAGTTAAATTATCATCCACATTTAATATACCATTATGTCTCGAAGCTTCTGTTGTTATAAAAACTTTATTATTATAACCAGGTAAAGTAATAATATATGGAGATATATTAGTATCTATTATAGTAAAATATTGTTTTGTTTTACTAATAGGATCTAATTTATATACTTTTAATGCATCATTGGTGTTAGTACCTGGAATGGCAAGACATTGTCCGGAGTAATGAACTCCGAGTCCGATATTCCATTTTCCATCACTAGATGAAGTTAAATCAAATTTTTCTACATAACTACCATCACGTAAATTATGTAAATATACTATACCACCTAAACAACGATTACCAGACCAAACACGCCCTCCCAATCCAGTAGGCCCTTTATGGTCAGATAGTGAATTATTACCATATACAGGAGAAATATCAGATACTACTTGTTGCAACCAATGGTCTTTCGCGTGTGGAATTTTCGCATACCATATTTCGTCTCCTTCATAATGAAGATAGTCATGTCTTACTTGTGTTTTAGAAGAATGATTTATTAATGCTTTATCATAACATGAATCATTATCTGTCATAATAATATACGAACCTTGATCTACAATACCATCACTTTGTGTGGTAACTATAGAAGGCGCGGCGGATCCCCTAACATATGTCTTTAATATATAATATACCACTCTACGAGTAAAACTAATATCATTTATTATTGTTCGATTATCACTATTTTCAGAAAGAGAGTGAAAGGTTTTTAAATCATATGAAGCGGGAATAAGCGCATTATAATCATCAACAAAGCCTGGTGTTATATCGGCCAAATTTTCATTTAATATATTTTGAACCGACCATGGAAAATAAATTTCTTCCGTTGTTGTATTATTTATATTCCCTTCTGTATCAAAATTTTGTTCTAATTTATATATTAATCTAGGTGAAGTAGAATCTAATAAAGTATTATAATTCACACAAGACATATATGGTCCAATATATCTATATAATTCTATTTTAATAAAATCATGTGAAGATAAATCCCATTTTATATTCATTTTTTTATACGTATTTAAATTATATTGAAAATCATATAAAGACGTACAACTTAAAAACTGACCATATGTTGTTTGTTCTGCCATAAAAATATTTAATAATACTCCCTATTTATCAAGCGTTTGGAATTATCGTTTTTGCAGTATAAATATCGTAACGATCTCCATAATCTTTTATATTTATCGTTGTTAAAAACATTCCGTTATAAGATATTCCTGTACCTAAATAACTAATATTATATACTTTCGTATTTTTATCATATGTTATTACAGGATGATCAAAAGAAGATAACGGATATATAGAAGTATCTGTATATGATGATTCTATATTATACAGATAATTTATTTGGTTTGTTTCAAGATTGAGTGAACGGAGTATTGGCCTTATTTGATTTCCGCATGATAAAAGAGTACATATTGTTACTTTTTTATCATCTTCATGTAACCATATACCACCAAATTTCGAATTTTCGGTTATAATATAATTTATATCATCTGATGTACTTGATATAATACCCGTTTCATAATCAAAATTTAAATGAAAGAAAAATAATGCTGCTGATGTATACAACATTAAAGTATCATACCAAATATCCATATCTAAAATACCTTCACCTTCATTTACAAGATATGGTAAATTAATACTACTTAATGAAAGTGGAATATAACTAAATACATTCGCAAGAGACACATCGGCTGTTTGAATAATATTTCGAGCATTTCGCGTCCATAATGAACCACCCACATTATGTTTCTTATCATATATATTATATTCGTTAATATTAGATTTTAATATAGCATATTGATTACCGAATATATCAGTCTTCCATTGATATGTCTGTTTTCCTAAATTATTCTGTTGTTCATACCATTCGCGTATGTTATATTGGTTTCTCCAATTCGCAGGCCAATCTACATCATTTTCCCATGTAATATCCATTTCACCAAACCAAGGATCATACGCATCATTGCCTTGTCTAAATATGCCATTATCGTTTATACCTTTGCATTCATATTGCGTTTGATATGGCATAAATTCTTGATAAGTGCGGGCATTTATTATTTTTCCCGCGTTTGCTCCTTCAGTAATACTAGCCTTTAACCAACTATCATCCGTTTCTATATTTTCAACAGGACTTATTTGGTCTTTATGTGATAATCCTCTATCAGTATTATATATAGACAAATCTCTATATATTGCCGTAGTACCACGTAACTTAGGATTATTATTAAGTTTTGCTGTATTAAGACCATTTACCATATTTTTTGATATTGCAGTACTTACCCCTAAAAGACGTGGAATCATATATCCGCCACTATCCTTTGTTGAATATAATTCTCCTACAGAAGGAGCCATAGCATATGTCGGATAATGTCTATTAGATAAATGTGCATATGGTGTATTTGGTTGCACTAATAATTCATTAGTTATAGGTATCCATATACCTCCAGTTGGCGGTAATCCTAAAGTCGAATTAGATATTCCTTGAACCCATGTAAAAGGTTGTCGTGCAAAATAATTTATATTTAATGGTTTATCTTGTACTATATCTAAAAATATGTTTGTAGGCATATCAGTGGCAGATATAACCAAATCGTTATAATTGTTATAAAGAACTGATGATAGATTAGATGTTTTATTAGTATCAATTAATATATTGCACCATTTCTTTTCTTCTATTTTTTCAATAACATTAACAGGCTGTTTCCATATTAAAGAATCGTTTCCTCTTTTATTATATTCAATATACGTATTATTTTCAAAAACCATATTCGAATATTCAGGTTGTGTTTTAAAATTATACTCATCAACGATAACAGGAGAACCTGCCCATATATTAATACCTTTTTGTTTCGTATACGCATCATCTTTATCAGATGCAATAGCCCAAAATGGGCGTGCGCCTAATGAATTAATATCATATGTTGATGTATCATAATTCCAACCATATAATGGTATATTCAACATAAAATTAACTGATTCGTTTATATACGTATAATAATCTATTTGTACCGTAGTTATAGTAGTTATAACCGAAAAAACCGTTGTTGATAAAGGATTAGAAAAAGAAGCACTTAATTTGATTTCACCTGTCGGCATATCATAATAATCTGCACTAAGATAATTTATTGTCGAAAGAACAATATTAGATGAAGTTGATGAATCATCAATAGCCTGAATAGGCACAGTTATATTTGTTATAGGAAGATTAGTATCATCTATTTTTGAATTAATACTAAAATGCGTAAAGTCAGGTATTACAGGAACTTCACTAGTAGTAAATTCATAATGAGAAGAAGTTAGAGTAAATGAATATGTGCTATTATGATTATAATATAATATATCACCAGGATTAATAATCATATCAGATTCAATACCAGCATCTTTCCATGATGATGTAATTTTATCAAAATATAACTTATTCCATTTATTTCGTGTATTAATATTTTTATGTTTTGTTATCAAATAAGGCACATTAGATGTCGCATCATCTCTATACATATTATGTCTAAAGTATAGATACATAACACCAGCACTGAGCATAAAAGGATTACCTGTATTTGTCACCCACTCACCACCACCCCAGCCTACATCAGGTTCTATTGAATATGTACCATTTAATCTAAACCATCCAAAATCATTACTATTAATATACGATTTTCCATCAATACCTTTCCAGTCTTTAAAACTAAAAGAAGACATAGGACTCGTAATAGCTACTATATAATCTGCCATACCATCATATAAATCAAAAGAATTTCCGGGATGGCCTAATGGAGAATATAATATAGCACGACAAGTACAATTTTGCCATTGATTATAATTTAAATTTTTGTTTTGTGTAGGTTTTTCTTTTTGAAGGGAAAATTGATCTTCTTTTAAATACCAGCAATCATCCTGATGCTTTATATTATTGAAAATCATATTAGCTGAAATAGTATCATCAGTCCAAATAAATGAACCATATAATCCACCCAATACACGCATAAACAGTCCAGGCTGATAACATCCTGTAGATAAAATAGTATTAGTAACCGCAATAGGCTGCGATAAAGGAGAACCCATAAGCCATGCGCCTTCATTATATTCAAAAGAGTTAGGAGATTTCTTTTTAAATATTTTATCTGAAATTTCGGGTATATACCCTGCAACAGCGCCAGCAAAATCATGCATTGAAATACTTGATAATGTTATAGGAGCACATTGATTAGACGAAGCAAACATTGAAATAGATGTATCATATCGTTCAAAAGGCCAATATAAATTATTTTCACCTATACGGATAGGCAAATCAGTTTTCATCATTTTATATAACCAAGCATAACTTTGATCACCTGAGTATACATAATCATTAATACCATCCCTAAAAGAAGAACGTGAAACTATATAATCTGCATTATTGAAATTTTCGGATGCAGACACTCCCATATCTATTAATGTAGTATCATTAATATAAATAGGCGTAAATGAACTAACTGAAGAAACTGAAGAATCCCAATATGCATTATATACTGCATTTTGTTCATCTTTATTTAAATAAAAAAAGGTCTGATCTAAATTATCTAAACTCTTTCCCGTCCATTCTAAATCTTCTCCGCTGAGGCCATAGCCAGGATACGGAAAAGCAAATATAGTTTTACCTTTACTGATACGCGCAGACATTGTTGCCGCAAATGTATTTTTATCTACTAAACGCAACCATGCACCTGACGTTAAATTATTGCGAGTAATATATATTATATCCGCAGATGTAATAGTTAATCCTGCTGTTGATCCATTAGCTATTAAATTTGTTGAAGATAGTGAAATAGGATCAATTGTTATATTTGTATCATTTTCGAAAACATTTTCGCCGGTTAACCAATAAAACCAATTATTACCTATATTAAATCCAAACTCTACTTCATCTGTCCATGGTATCCAATAGCCACCAGAAAGTATATACTGTTCTTCCCCTAAATACTTTTGTGTTAATTTGATTCTATTATAATCGTTTAACACATCACTATCATATAATTCAACAGCAGAAAGAGGTATACCATCTTTATACTGATTTAATACATTATCAATAGACCACAAAAGAGGATTATCTGCGCATAATTGCGAAACTCCTGTATTATATAACCACTCATATTCATCAGGTGAAATATTAAGACTGTCTAAATATGATGATACGCTACTATTATATGTAAAATAGGCAGATGCAGGTAAAGTAGGATCTCTATCAAAATATGATGCATCATCATATAATTCTTCAACAGTAATTTGAAAATTTGAACGCACAGCAGATAATTCAGGAATAGCATTTAATACTGAAAGATCTGTTATATTTGTAATATATTCATTCCCGGGAAATTGTCTTTTTGTAAAAGCTTTGAGCAAATATTCATAAAATATTCTTTCCAGAGCAGAATACGTTCCCGTCATATTATATTTTAATTTTGCACGGCGAATAGCCTCTCTCTTATTAATTAAATAAATCGCAATTTCCTTTAATTTTGATGCATAAAAAGGAATTATTTGTTCTAACTCATCAGGATCGTCAAAATTAATATCATCATACCATAAAGTATTATCGCCATTTTTAAATGCAAGTGTTAATTGTTTTAATAGATTAATATAATCTTCTTTAACAGACTCTGCAGTCGGTGTTTCTTCTTTTTTGTTAGTATACCATTGCTTAACGTAATTTTCATATTGCGTAATTTGTTTATCAGGCAAAATACCGATATTTCGTTCTAACCAATTTTTAAAAGTATATGGAGCATTAGAATCGTTTATGACTGCATCTGATGCTGCTATATTTTGAGCTTGTGTATATTTACTAAGTTTAGCCATAAAAATATTTATTATTCCTCTATAAGACCCAATCCTTTATGCAAAGTATAATTAATCATTCTTTCTAATGTTTGTCCGTTACCGTACCAATCTTCTATAGAAGAAGCGGTTTCATCTAAAGTAGTATATTGATCATCCCAATTAATTACTCCAGCAATTTGTTCTTCACATGCAGGAATTGGAATATATTCATAAAAACAAAAATATGTAATAGCTTGCATAAAATCATTTACATTTGCGGATATACTATAATCAAATACATCAGGCAGTATTACCTGATAATAACTTGATAAAGGATATGTTGTTATACATACACTACTTGTTGATGATATTTGGCATACATCACCTATATTAGTTGACGCGAAATTTATATTGCAACTCGCTGGTGGTGTTATTAATTGAAATTTATTTTTACTATTATTTCGTTCTTCAATAATAAACGGAGTATACGCAGTTGCCATATAATTAAGAGGATTGAAAAGAGGACCTCTATTACCGGGATGATAATGCCCGCATACTTTACATAAATAATTTGTCTGTACTATTTGTCGACCTGAAAGATATGTAGTCTGTTCATTTGTAATATTTTTATTACATTTGCATCTTGAACCCCAAAGAATTTGTTGATTTATAGATGCAATATCCATTATACGTTTTAATTCTGGAGGAAATTCTACACCATATACATCTATAGGCACATCTGAAAATTGAGCAAGATTATATAATTGATCAATATTACATGTATTTATATCAGCATGATTAGCAACAAAATTAGCAATTCTTTCATATGACTCTCTTCCGAATCCTGTTCCTTGTTCGGAAGATTCGTCGCCCCATACAGCTTTCATATATTTGTCCCATAATACAGGATTATCTATAATATGCGAAGAACGAGCATATATTTTTACTTGATTAGAAGCATCCCAGCTTTCATTAAATCTTCTAACATCATAACCATTAAAATCATATATATTAAATGTATTGCTTAATCCACTAAGAGTAGAAACAACAGCATATATTGAAACATCACTAGCCGTTACGTTTGATGACATATTTCCTTTCAAGTATCCGCCAATCCTAAAATTTTGATAATCAAATGCGGATAAAAAAGAACTTTCATTATCGGGGGCCCATGTTAAATCAGCACTCGATATTCCATTAACCGTTCGTATTATAGGTCCTAATACAATTCCTTGATAATTAGTAATAGGAAAATCCTTCATTACTGCCGTGCACGAATTCGTATCAGATGTGCCTATAACAGATATAATATACGGTATTGAAGTATTATTCCAATAAAAATCAAACATAGGGTTTATACCATCGCGAGTAATTTCTAAATAAGAAGGAGAAAGTGAAAATACAGTATGAGATGCAGATGCCATAACTAACGAATTTGAAAAACCCGAAACACTTGGAAAATTTATTTCATTATCTATTTGTACAGGATATTGAGAAAAATCAGCAACTGCCCATATAGAAACATACTGCCCGATTGTTGTGGGCATATCATCAATATAATAAAATTCAGATGATGCTAAATACCCAGTAGTACTATTAAATGTTGTTGTTATATTATTTGATAATGTAATATAATTTATAGCATTACCGCTTAAATCAGTAAAGCGCCATTGCGGATTTAAATGAGACCATTTATTTTGAGGATCTTGCCATGGAATAGAACGCGAACCATGTGCATATAAATCTACACGATGATAATTATTATCTTCTGAATATAGATATATCTTAAATGTATCTGTTGCGCAACCTTGATAAGACGAAAGAGGAGATATCATATGTAGCGCAACAGGGAAATTAACCGCACTTTGAAGTATAAATTCAGTATCCATATTAGTATTCAATATTTTCGTAAATCTTTGTAGATGACGTTACTTTAATTTTATTCTTAAAAGATTCCTTGTTATTCAAGAATAGATATTTAAAATATGCAAATGACGTATTCTTTGTTATTAATTGCCTATCCGTTAAATATACAGGATTCCATGCTAACATAGCCAAACCGGCATATTGTACAGTATTATCATCTTTTCTTCTTGTATAGAAAGTTTTTACACCAGGAATTGCAAGAATACTTGTAGTTAATGTACTTATATCAAGTATTTGTCCTAAAGATATATTAGATCTATCAAAATAATCAGTAAAAATACTCGCAACATTAAGTATTATTGAATTATCATCTCTACGTGAATTAGGATCTTTTATAATTAATAGTTCTGTATTATCAATATCATTGATGTCAGCATTTGTAGTCCCATCAGCAGGAATACATAAATCGGTTGATATATATACAGGATCTATAATAATTACTTCTGAAGTTAATGTCTTCACCCCTCTCAATGAAGTAGTTATTAATTCTTTTTGTGCTGGTGATAATACTGATGTCGGATTTTTTGTATTTTGTATTGTTTTAGGTACAGCTGTTATATATACATTATTAAAATTACATGCATCAGCAAAATTCAATTGATTATATAATATATTTGAAATACTGTTAGGATCTCCTAATCCTATATCTTCATAATAATATTTCATTTGTTCTGATAGATATGTCCAATTATTAACCGCCTTAATATCATGAACCAGATTAGCAAAATTTGTTTTAATATAATTTTCATAATCCGCTTCAGTCACAACACGATATTGTGAACGAAATACACCTGGAGCATTTTTCCTAATAGCATCAACATCTTCTTCTTCTTGATAATATGTTGAATTATTGGTATTTGTAATGGATAAATTATTGGCTATATCTGAGGTAATATAAGTGTATCTATTTCCCTCTCTTGTATTTAAATCATTCAAAATACTATTAAAAGTATTACTTGTAAATAAACGCATTGTTTCATTCGTAAAACTATTTGCGCCAATTTCACCCTCTGTTCCTAAAATTTGCAAATAATATATAGCGACTTTATCATTTATTTTTAATTGCTTACCGTTAACATCGTTTCCAAATTTTATCTCATATCTTTTATTTTCATTAAGTCTTATTTCAAACGATCTACTCGAACCGTTTTCAAGATATAATGTAGGTACTCTATTCCATTTATACCACTTATTTTGTTCTGTTGATGTATTTTCATATACATATACATCTATATTAAAATGGTCTACCAGAATATCATCACCGGGTGCAAAATATACTACTTCATTCATATTGCCAACTGCTTGATAAATAGGATATTCTATAAAATTGCCCTGATAAAGAAGTTTTTGTGAAACAATTTCATCAAAAGATTCTAATTCCGATGTTAGCTTTGATAATACTATATCTTCATTAATAGAATAACTTATATTACCATTAGTTACATAAGAATAACGCGGTATAGTATATAATCCTATAGGTATATTTTCTGATCCTGATAAACTAAAAGTGGTAGAAGCTGTTTGTTTGCCTATTGGATTATAATCCAATTGTTTAACTATACGATTCATATTTTCATATATTTGTGCTTCTGAAAACATAGATTCAGTTGATGTACGATTTAGATAATACATTAAACCGTGAAAAACATATGATATAATTTCGTTTATGGTTGAAATATATGAACCTTCATAATTTTGATCGGTAAATACCTTATTATCATTTAAACGATCTTTTATAAATTGCTTCATAGTAAGAGCATCAAATGTAAGATATCCATCTCTTGGTATTGTAAACTGTGTTGTATTATTTGCCATATTATACTACCGTAAATCCTTGCTTATTTAAAAGACCTGAAATATTAAAATTTTCGTCTCGTTCCAAAAAGGGTACTTCTAATTTTAATGTAATTCTATATTCCTGCTTATCAACATACCCGTCAACATTAATATTTGCAATAGTAACACGAGGCTCCCATTGTTCAATAGATGTTTTAATAATACGACCTATAAACTTCGCCATAGTTTCTGATATTCGTTCAAAAACATATTGTCGTAAATCGCATCCATAATCGGGCAATAAAATTCGATCCCCTGGAATAGTGTTAAATAAATTAACAATAGAATTCTTAATAGCGTTTAAATCATACGCAACTTTTATATCTTTTCCATTATTATTAGTTGTTTTACTATTTATAGAAATTTCAAAAGGTTCTAATGATAGATCAAGAAATAAATCAGTATATGTATTTTTTTTCTGGCTATAATTATTATTTTTAAAACTATTAAAATTAAGAGATCCCATTTTTTATAATGCTCCTGCCATAAATATTTATAAGTTTATCATATTTTATAAGGAGTATCGCATGAACAAATTTACAGGCAAATTCGAAAAAATACACGAAGAAACCCTTTATCGCTATCAACAAAACGGTTTTTTAAGGGGCGACTATGCAAAAATTAAAAAGAATGCTCTAAAACATGAACTAATAGAAAAATTCTCAGATCAGATGAAAAGTATCTTACAAGATGCTATTCAAAATGAAACTGTATTACGTATTAGTTATATCAAATCAGGCAAATCGGAAGCATTTAGTGGACCAGTGGATGCTGCTAATATTCCATCTTGTGAACTTTGGGCCGATTGTTATATCGAGCATGCGCCTGGTATGTGGCATAATGTAATGACAATACCTCTTTCTATATTAGAAAAAATAGAAATAGAAGGATCTAACGGTTTTCCTCCATATAATAAAAACATAGTACGGGACCATAATCCAGATAAAGATACAGACAAAAAAACAGATAAAGAGATGAAAACTCAAACTAAAGGTGATGATGAGAATAGAAAATTGGCAAAGAAAAACACAAAACTTGCCAATACTGAAGAACCAAAAGATGGTCGTAAACAAGCGCCTTTTAAAGAAGGTATTGAATATGGTAAAGAAAACGATTTTATATTTGAATCATATCAAAAACAATTAACAGTAAATAATCATTAAAAATGTATACACAAGAAAATATTTTAATTTTTGAAAAATATGTCACTTCTTTTTTAATAGAAGATATTGAACCTGCGTTTAAATCAAAAATCCCTAATGTCATTAATACGTTAAAAAAAGAGTTAGAAACTAATCCTTTAATGAAAGACCCAGAAGCCTTTCGCGCGCGCGCGCATACATTATTAATGAAAGTACAAGGAGTGCCTGATAGCAGTAAAAAGAAATTCATAGAACATATGTTTACTGCAGGATTTGAGAGAGGAGAAGAAGGCAAAAATATACCAAAAGAAGATAGTATTGCCTTAATGCTAAAATATCTTAATCAATCGGTGGGTAATTATGAACAAGCGGGATATATGGGATCTCCATTATCGAGAGGTATAATGCATGATCCTGGTTGGAATAAACCGCCAACACCAGAAAAACTTGCAATGCATTATGGTGATGTTGTTAAATATGAAGGACCTGCTCATCCAGAATTAAACCGTAATGATGATTATATGATAGTTCGAAAAGAGGTTCACGGTAAAATTCCTATTTTCTTTGTTCGTCTATATGATAGAACAAAAGGAGATATTGTGGATCCTCGAGAATTTGAAAAGAAAATAGTTAATCCAAATTATCTGAAAAAGGTCGGTAATAATAAAGAACATCAACAACTTAATTTTGACCGGCTCGGGCAAACTCATAGAGAAGAGGCATTAAAAAAACATAAAGCGGCAGAAGAACTCCGTCGCTTTATGTCTAAATCAGATATAAACAAATCTACAAGATTTATGAGATAAATTTTTGTAGTTGTATAATACAACAATATGCGTTAATCTCAGGATCCATAACAAATTGATGTTTATACATAGCATCTCCTATTAATACTAGAGCAGATGCTTTTTTATTTTCGTCCATATTTAATGCATATACCTCTTCAAATAAACTCTTTAGAAATATAAGATAATCAGAACTAAAATCAATTTCGTTTTGAATAATAAATTCACGCACGCTTGAAATATTTTTCTCATCACCTAATCTTTTTATCACTTCACGTGCAAATACACTAATATCTGCATCTTCTACAATATTAAATACACCGCTTCGAGTATATTTTTGTAATAAACCTAATATTAATCTAATATCAGGATAATTATGTTCAATCAGTTCTTTTAAAAGAGGTTTTTGTTCGTCAGGCACTGAAATATTTTCATTAGCTAAAACATATACAGCTCTTGTGATAACTTCTTTTAATGGTGGCATTAACTCATATTTAATTGTACGTGATTTGATGGGATCAGATATACGATTTCTATAATTAGCAGTTAAAATAAACCGAAGATTATCGCTATACTCTTCCATGATATTGCGAAGAGCCCGTTGAGCATCACTAGTAAAACCATCAACTTCGTCCAATATAACTATCTTTAAACATCCGTCAATAGATTTCGTTTGTGCAAAAGGTACTATCTTTTCTCTTACAGCATCAATACCACGTTCATCACTTGCATTAATATACCGATGAACTGCATCTAATTCATTAACTAAAATTTTTGCAAGAGTTGTTTTACCTATACCGGGCGCACCACATAATAATAAATGAGGTATTTCCTTTTTATTGATCATGTTCTCAAAGGCATTTCTGTTTTCCGCGCTCAATACCATATCGGCTAATCGACATGGACGATATTTTTCTACCCAAAGATTATCGAATATATTAGTCATTTATTTTCCGGACGAGCCGAATCCTTTCTCATTACGTTCAGTATCTATTTTTTCATCCAACCATCCAATCTGTGGTTCAACAACAGGATAAAACACCATCTGTGCAATTCGATCACCCTTTTTAACTATATAATCTTCATTAGAAAAATTATATAACTTTGTGCCTAAATTACCACGATAAGGATTATCCACCACACCCGGATGCGGTGACACACTATATTTAAATCCTAAACCGGAACGTGCTTCAATTTTAAACCAATATCCTGGTGTAATATATGCAACTTCAATACCAGTATCAACAATAGCCGAGCCTTTTGCTGGAATTGTTTTATCTTCTACCGCAAAAATATCATACCCCGTATCACCCGTACCCATAATATTTTCAGAAGGAGAACCATCTTCATTTACTTCCATAGGATATCCTACGCGATATCCGGCAGCAAAATGTTCAGGTTGTGCTTGTGAAAAACGGCCATTTTCTTCTTCTATCCAATTGCGTTCATATTCATTAAGTTCTCTGTTACCGTGCTTTCTCGAAGGTAACTGTGCGTCTTCATGTATTTTCTTAAATTTAACTTCAATCTGCATTTAATTCTCCACTATTAATTGTCTTGAATCAGATTCACCTTTATTTACTTCGCGAATCTGTCTACTACCATTACCCATCTCCACAGCATTCATGGTTAACCAACTGATTAATGATTGTACTGCATTAGATGGAACAATCCATGTTTTATCTCCAATTGCTATTCTTACTTCCATTTTACTCCTTATTTAATATTAGCATATCGTGCTTCTAAAAAATCACCAACAGCTATAATTTGATCTCTATCTATATTCCGTATTTCTGAAAACGGTTCAAATACCATAAAACCATATTCATTCTTTCCAACAATAATGCAATCTCTTGCACCGACATCATTCCAAAAAACTCTCACCCATTGTCCTACCTTAATTCTCCTAATATCATGTACTTTCATTTTTTGATCCATCCTCTGATATATTTTTTGATGTTACTACATCTATCATTTCAGATAAAATAGAACGAACAGCATATTCTAACTGCGCTTGCCTATCTTTTATAAAGCGACGCCGTGCGATACGACAAAGCATATCTTCTTCTTCTTTCGTACAATCTAATTTATATCTATAAACAGTTTCTTTTTTTTCGTCTTGAAGTTCCATATATTTACCCTCGTCATATCATATAATAATATATTAAATAAAAATTTCAATGGGATTTATTATATTAACCACTAATTATTTACATGGAAGAAAAAAATAAACAGAATGAACAATTAGATGATCTCAATGACCTAGTCAATGAATTGAAAACTACCAAATCTCTTGCTGGATTAATGATACCTCCTAAAAGTATAGTTACTATACCTGAAAAAATAGACGAAAATAACATAGATGATTTTATTTTTCGAAAATCTTCTACATTAATACAACAAGGAGTAGATGTCATAGAAAATCTTAAAGGGGCCTTAGTGAGTGGTGGGAAAGCGGAAGAAATAGAAGCATATTCAAAACTAATGTCATCTGTAGCTAATTCTATTGAAATTCTCAATAAAATAAATCTTCAAAAACGTAAAGAAAAGGCCGCTAAAGAACTTAAACAAATGGATCTTGATGCTTCTAATAAATTATTAGATAAATATGATACTAACACTACTATTAAAAATCAAACAAATATTATTGTTGCAACTAGAGAAGAAATAATGAAAGCGTTAGTGGATAAAGCAGGTACGCTAGTAGAAGAGGCCGAGGTTATTGATATCAAAGAAGAATAGGCATATTTCATTTTGACTATAGGTATATGCGCAGTTAACCCCTAAAGGCAATTACTTATATACCTCGCAAATTTTCAATTGGAATTATCGCGTCCAAATCATCGTTCATTATAACAGGATATTGTTTAACATTAGAAATAATTATCTTTTGTTTTATTTCAACGATTTTCGGATCTATCTTTTTCAGATTCCATTTATACGGAAAATATCTATTGCACCAATGTCTTCGTATCATACATCCTTTGCATGGTTGTATTCCGAAAAAACATGTAATAGCACATATAGTATCCCCTAATCCTATATGTATAGAAGGGACTTCTATATATTTTATATTAGGATAAAGCACCCTCAATGCAGTACATTGAGGGCATCCTTTCTTTCCTACAATAACCATTTTAGAAATAACCTAATAAATGCTTACGCAAGAATTCTTCATGCGAAGACCACACTCTTCCGCCTGCTGTAATCCATACTGGAGATGCTGATGCAGTAGCCATAATAGATGCTTCACCGCCAATATCTACCGTATATATACCGAAACCATAAACGTTGCCATCACTTAATCCATCTATATATTTCGAAGATGCACTACTCAACACACTGATAACGATGCCATCTGTAGTTGATACTGGAATAGCGTCGGTTTTATATACTATTCCGATCGCTGAAATTTCGCCCATATTTATTGAATTCCATGTCAATCCTACAGCACCCGTGCCAGAAACTTCTGCAGTAAATCCTGTTATTCCACTAGGAGCAACATTTGCTGTCGAGAAAATAACGTTAAAAGAACAAATCATCGGGCTAGTATTGTATTCAATATCTGCAAATTCAGTAGACTCACCACTTAATGCATTACCTGATGTCCATGGGCTAAATGAAGATACATTTATTATATTTGTATGCTCCTTACTAATAAATCCGTTTTCACCTGTTAATGTAGCATTTATTGTTATATATTCTTGTGAATATATATGATCCCATCCAGCTCCTCTCATTAAAGTAATTATTTTGTCTGGATATGTAATACCAGCAGCTGAATTTATAGAAGCTTGATCTTGTGTGAAATTTACTGCAGATATGACCGCAGAAGTATCAGTAACTAACGTAGTAGGATCAAGAGATAAATATAAATTAAAAGCAGATACTTGACCTGGCTGTAAAGTGATAGGGGTATATGGTATAAAACCATCTGTATCCAAAGAAAGTCTAATTCCAATATTTTGTGACATAGTTAATCTCCTAAGATTTTAATCTTTTAAATATTTATGTTTTACTAACACAATTTATAAAAATTCCTTATTTTTATTTCAACAATCATAACATTATTATCTTATTTTCCTTCATCAACTTATCAATAAATTCAAATTCTTTATCAGGTTTATGTAAATCACCCCTAGATCCATTATCACCATAATGATGCTTTTGTTCACGCCACCAATCAAAACCGGTTATATTTACTACATTAAATTGTTTTAAAAATAACCAAATAGCTATTGCACCTGTTGAATAATATATATATGAATTATTCATATATTGTTGCATTTCATTAACAGTATTTTCCTTTTTAGTTTTTTCTATTTCTATCTGTTTATTTTTACTTTTATAATAATCAGTGAATGAAATATATAAGGCATCCTTTTCTGGATTAAATTGCCAACTATGTAAATATATTTTTCTATATTCAGCATTTACTCTAAATTCTTTTTCTTTGTTAGTATAATTTATAGTATTAAACCAATAATCTGTTCGTAAACCAGTATATTTTTCATATCCCTTTATAATATACTGATTAAATCTAATTATATTTTTAAAAGTATCTATTAAAACTCCATTTTCTTTTTGTAATAGTGAAGGGCCATTACCTATTATTATAACATCATTATTCATATTTAAATCCAGGTATTTGTGATATTAATTTATTATGATCACCCCAATATGGAAGAGACATGATATAATTTTTTTCAGAATTTTTTTCTATTTCCCTATATCCTGTCCAATTATATCCGTGTCTAATATCAAGACAACTATCTTTACTAATAAACGATTTTAAATCATATCCCTTCTTACTTTTAAATTTTTGAATATTTTTTACGTCCTCGTTAATACAATATTTAAATAAAGAAGCATATCCTATAGTTTGTGAATGTATGTAATAATTATGCGGACCTATAAATCCCTCACGATTCACAAAATATAAGTTATAGTTTTTTAAAAAACGTTTATCATTATCTGGTATATAACTAAAATATGAAGGAGGATATAATACATCATGTTCGGCTAAATATACAATACAATCATCAAATTCTTTTAATATATAATCTATACCTTGTTCCATCTGGTATAATATACCACCCCAACTAGCATGATATTTATTTTCCACTATTATATTTGCATGCGCAAATGTTTTACAAAAATCAGTTCTCGCGTTTTTTATTATTGAGATAATAGGCACGCCATCACTATTATCTAATAATTTTTTCTGAAAAAATTCTTCCATTTCTATAGGAAGCGAATTATGTGAATAATATAATATAGCTTTATTCATTTATTATTTCTCATATATAAAAATTCACAAATATCAAAATCTAATTGCGTATCTATATCACGTCCTTCTATTTCAGGTATTTCAAAGAAATATATTTTTTTAGAATGAAAATGTTTTTGTTTAATTATAGTTTCGTTTTTTGCTATATCTATTGCATTATTATATATGTAAATTAAAGGTAACTCTTGTGAACGTATTTGATGAGTAATATCATAATTCAAACCTTTATTTTTTTGTATTAAGAATTCGCGACATCTATGAACGGACATAAGAGAATTGAACGAATTATTTTTAAATATATCTATAGCATCTTCTATAGATTTGTTTTTAATTAAAGGCGACGTAACATTACATTTTACTATTGTATCAGATTTTATTGTCTGAGCAAAATATGGAAACAATTCCGTTAAGGGTGTATCATTTCTACAGTAATAATCAGGCCTACGCATATAAGGTATACTGTATTTAATTGCTATATCAATTACATCATTATCATCAGTACTTATAACTATATCATCTATATTTCTTATACAACATAACTGTTTAATTTTTAATTCTATTAAAGTAGTATTTCCGAATTTTTTTACATTTTTATTCGGCACTCTCTCTGATCCAGCTCGACACATAATAAGTGCAGTCATATACTCCTCAAATAAAGGTTATTTTATTTTCTTTTATTAAGTTCTCTAAAAAAAATCGTTCATCTTTTATATAACCATTTTTAAATACACCAGTATCACATATTTTTCTTGTATCAAAATAATGTAATCGTTCCCTATCTTCTCTAAAATAGTCAAATCCTGTAATATATATATGATCGTATTCTTTTAATAACGTCCAAATAGCAACTAATCCAGTAGACCAAGGTATATGTCTATAATGATGTTGAGACATTTCAATCCATGTATCGGTTCTATTTAATATTTGAGTCGTATATGTTTTGTTTTTTATACTATTGAATAAATTATATTGTGATAATGGATCATCTTTTTTACACATATCATATGGATCAAATATCAATATCCGTTTAAAATTATATTTTTCTGATATCGCCTTTATATTCTCTAATCGATATACAGCAAACGTTACTAATATATCGGTTTTATTTCCTACATATTCTTCATACCCATCTATTCTAAAATCATTCACACGTACTACTATATCAAAAGAATTTATAATTTCTCCATTTTTTTTATCTAATACGCTTGAACCGTTTCCTATTATAATCACTTTTTTCATATTAACTATTTTATAATATACCAAGATGTATATGGTTTTTCGTTTATAATATTTAAAGTAAGATTATTAGTTTTAATAAATTCATCCATTGACTGAACCATAAGAGGAAAACATTCATTATAATCATGACCAGCAAATACTCCACCAGGTTTTACTTTTTTCCACCAATCATATAAAGTTTTTCCATTATCTTGTCCTGTATGTGCGTAACCATCAACATATATAAAATCAAAATGATGGTCAGGAAATAAGTCTAATGCGGTATCAAATTTTAATCTAATCATATTATTTCTATGCGCATATGGCATAAGTTTTTTAATAGCTTCTTTATATTGATCATCCGTATGTCCTCTATCACCTGCCCACATATCAATAGAATATAACATAGCTAATTTACTATTAGTTATAATATAATATGAAAAATCACCAGCGGCTACACCTAATTCAGCACAAATACTATCAGGAGGTATTATATTCACTAATTCTTTTCTTGTTTTAAATGGACTTATTATCTTATATGTTTTACTAGGACCAAATATACACTGTTTTGCTTCTTCAAATAATATATCCATATTTTTTGTTTTATCTTTAAAATGATCTTTTATACTCAATATCATTTCATGTTCAGGATCTTTATATATTTCCAACCAACCTACAAAATAATTAAATATTCTATCATCTAGTGATAATGGATATTTTACCCCGTCAGGGCGCCCGAAACGATGTAACCATTTTAATTGTGGAATACATAAACATTTTCCTCCCGCTTGACGAAATTTTTCATGTATATAACCTTCCTCGCCACCAAACCCTCTAAAATTATTATTAAACCCTAACCATTTATCTGTACGACAAGAAAATAAACCAAGCCCGTGCATAGGAATATCAAAAGGAACACCATTTTTTATTCCTTCTTTATTAATTCCCCATATGCCAAACATACTAGATCTCCATACAGGATCAAATTGAGTTGATACATCAGTTAAATTATCATATAACAAAGGGCCTGATAATAAATTATTAGTATCAGGGTTTTGATCATAATAATCTAATAATGCGTCTATTCCACCTGCTCCAATCATAACATGAGAATCAATACAAAGAGTATATGTCCCTGTTGCATTTTCGAATATTTGATTTCTTATTGAAGTACTTTTTTTAGATGTATATGGAATATATTTTCCCTTTACCCAATTCTCTACAAATTTTTTCGTTTCTTTACCGTGTTCACTATTCGGATTATTATCGATCACTATAAATTCTATTTGATCTGTATTACAAATACTATGAAACATTTTTAATGATTGTATACTAAAATACACTCCATTATAATCATCATATACTGCCATGCCTATAGATAATTTAGGTTTTTTATCCATGATTAAACTTCCTTATAAAATCCTCTTTACTTATTAGATTTAAAATATTAACTCTATTTTTATTAAAATTTTCCCATGTTAATTCAAACGAATCCAACATATTCTGTTTTTGATTTGTTTTTTGTATTACACCACAACCGTAGTCAGTATCAATAACATAAACTAATAAATCATCATGATTCATTCTTATTTTTGCTACCGATTTCCATACATCACCTGTCCATCCACCATATCTTTTATTTCTATCCTGTTGTTGTTCACTTGGTGGATTACAATCATGTAATATTATAGTCCCGTTTTCTGAAAGATGATCTAACGCATTTTGTATATCTTTATCTACTTGTTCTGTTAAATGTAATCCATCAATAAAAATAATATCATATTTTAAAAATGGATCAATTTGTTTGAAAAATTCATCGGATGTCATTCTATATGTACAATCATTACAACATGGCCTAGGATCTACACCATGTTTAATATCAATTATAATATCATGAAAATTTTTATTAGTATATACCCCAATTTCTAAATATTTTTTATAATTATAATATTTTATAAAATGATTAATAATATCAGTTCGTTTCATATATGTATACTTATATTCTATAAAAAAAAGGCAATAAAAAATCCGTATACTCTTTCGAATATACGGATCGTTTATATTAAATCTTAATTACGCTGTAAGTGCAACAAAAGTGGTCCCTGTTGACAAATTAGCAGTAATTGTTGACGTTGCGGCTACTGCAGAATATGGAACCGCTGCGGCAGAAATGTTATTAGCATAATCTGTACGGTATCCTGTAATCGCTGTAGCTGTGGTTGCCCATGAAAGAACTCCACCACCAATTATATTACTAAACTCAATAGACATTTTAAATTCTCCTTAATTATTAGGAGCTGGTCTTTCGACCAGCTCTCTCTGTTAATTACAGATATACTACACTGTCGCCTGGGGTGAAGCGCTCGCCAAGACCCTTAACGATAATGACGTGGTAGTAAAGATCAGCACCAAACAGGTGATCAACAACTCCGTAACGAGTCATTAAACCAACGCGTGGTGTGAAATCATTAGGACCAATTGTACGCTGCACCATTACAGGGATGTAAGGGCAATATACAATACCAGTGTCATAGTACTCAGATCCCTTATAACCAAGAAGTGCGTACTCTAAACGTGTCGTGCGGCCTGTGTTTGGACGAACCCATGGCTGTTGCGACTCAGTACGTGTATCACGATAAATCGTAAAACGTCCTGCCAATGTACCAACTTTAGCAACACCGACTTGCTGTGTCGAAACGGTGCTATTGACTGGCATGAACTTGAACTCTGGCATCATCTCCATGATCGAGCAAACTGTTGGAGTTGCAATAATGAAGTTTGCAGCACCACGGCGGTTACGTACTGCAATACGGTTTGCTTCAATCAGTACTTTCTGATAGAAATCACGGTTTCTTTCACCGAGCCAACGACCATCAGCCGAAGCTGGCGACCATGTTGACCAACCACGTCCACGACCAGCATTTAACGCGATCTGAATCATACGCATGACCATTTCACGATCAATTTCAGCCTGGACTTCATACGACATTGCGTTTGTTAACTCGTTGTCGATATCGATACCATTCATATTCTTGAGGTCTTGCTCAAGTTCAACAGACCACTTAGCTGCCAATCTACGAGTACCAGCCTCAACTGCTGTCTTCTCGAATTCAATTGTCATCTGTGGAATCTGACCCGTCATTTCGTAATTTGCTAACCATTCTGCAACACCCTTATCTTCATCAAGGAATGTGAATTCAGCTTCTGCATCACCACCACTCAACTTAGCGGAAGATGTACCAGTATAGCCAGTGTTCAAATAGTTGTATCCAACTTCCTGTCCGTCAGCGCCTTGCTGTAAAGGACCACGATAACGAGGAGATGTTACGTTCGCATCATATGTACGATGTGAAGGATCTTGCCAATCCAAATTTTCTCCCTCATAACGGTAGCGGAGTGCAAATGCCAAACCAACTGGGCCGCTCATTGGCTGTACACCAACGATTTCGTTCGTAATAAGTTCAGGGAACGTACGACGAATCATAGGGATTAATACCTTAGGCAAGCGAGCATCACCTGTCGCATAAAAGTCTTGATTACCAACGGAACCACCGTTAGTACCGAAGCTACCACCAGCACCACCATAACCAAACATGTTACCAGGGCCACCGGCGACGTTAGCTTCATTTATACACCATCTTTCTTGGTTTTCAAGAATGATAGCTGTATTCAAACGTGTGTGTTCATCTTCAATCGGAGCAACAGTCTTAGAGGTATACTCCAGAACTGGCTTCCATTTCGCTATAAGCTGATCAGCTGTACCAGGATTGATATATGCTGTTCCAGCGGGAATTTTAGTACTCATTTATGTATCTCCTAAAATGCTAAAAGAGTTTCCTCTTTATAATTAATTTTTTACTTGGAAACGATCTTGGCGTTTCATAATATCGAGATATCCGCCGACTCCCTCTCCTTCCGAGGTAGAAGAACTTTCTACGATAGGTTGTTTATCCACACGTGATGGCGTATCAACCTTTTCTCTAATAGTTTTCGTAGCCTTAGTTGCACGCTCAGTAACAAGCGTTTTCTGCTCTTCTTCGTCTTTATCGAACATCTTAACTACATAGTCAAAATTTTCATTAATATACTCAGGATCCTTGTCTTTTAGCATCCTCATTACATACTGTCTCTTCTCCTTAGGCAAGTTAGCGGTATTTTTTTCAAGCACCAATTCAGCCGAACGGGTTTTAAGCGTTTGGGTGATTTGAATGTTTTGTTTAATAGCCTCATTTAATTCTTGCTTTAAGGAATCAATTGTTTTACGTCCATCAGCGACAGCTTCTTTAATAGTATCATTTATAAAGCCATCATCAAGCGCTATAATCTGTTTTAACTGATCGATCATTTTCTGTGCACGTTTATTTTCTACGGCCTCTTTTAATTCATCGTGCGGAATAGTCTTTTCAATATATAATTCTATATAATTAGAAAGTTGAGACAGAAGATTTTCTTTAAACTCAGCAGCATCCTCTTTTAACATCTTTTCATTTTTCATGATCAATGCTTGAAGTTTTTCAGTATGATCATTATCAATCTTTTCTAAAACCGCTACTAGCTTTTGAGTATGATCAGCATCAATGGCTTCTAATAATTGTTCTAGCTTTGTAGAATGTTCTTCATCTAACTTCAATAATGCATCCTTCACTTCAATATCAGTTCGCTCAGATGCTGCATTATTTACAGCGTCCCAGAAAGCTTCAGTAAGCATTTTCTTGGAGTCTTCGGTTAAGACATCGGCGCCTATTTGATTAAGCACATCTTCTATTTTATTCATTATGGATTCTCCTCTAAAATATTAGCCACTTTAGCTTTCATTTTTTCTCTTACTGCTGCAGTGAGATTTGCATTAGCCTTTGCATACTCTTTATTAATAATACTGTTAACAAATTCACGCAAATACGTACGTGATTTATCTGATTCGTTAATCTTTCTTGTAGACATAATGCTCCTCATTTTAAATATTTATATATTTACAATTATTTTTTTGTTGAATTTTTAAGAGATGTGATGAATTTCAAAATATGTTCTTCAAGAACCTCTTTTCGAATATTTGAATTTTTAGGTAAATTATTCATACCTCTTTCAAATACATCATATGCCTCTTCAATCGTACCATCGGTATTAAGAATCCAATTCTTAGCTTCCATAATACCATTTACAAATGCAGTCGAAACGGACGGATCATGCACCACATCACAACATATTAAATGAAACCCTTGAACCGCGTGCGCATCTCCTTGTGGTAACAGTTTTCCAAGAGCGCGCGAAGAAATACCCAATTTAACATTATCCATTATTAAAGCACGAACTAATGATCCCATTGGAGTTGAAAGAATCTTTGATTTACCAAAAAACATATTTCCTTCTTGGCGTAATTCTGTTATAAGATGACATGCTCTTTCCGGGTTTACTTCTACTGATGCGGGATGGTTTAATTCGCCTAATGAACGATTTTCTTTAATCATTTCAGAAGTATATCGATTTACTTCATGAACCATTTCATTTAAATTATATATACGACCGTTTTTATTTTTCTGTTCACTCATTAAAAAAGGGCCTTGGATAAAAAGAGTACTTGGTTCGGATTTATTTTTTTCTTCTACTATATACTGCAAATCGAATACGGGTTCTTCAACTAAAAGTTTTCTTTGTACTATATTGTTCATATATCTCCTTATTCCTTTAATAATTCGTTATAATTATTTATCTATTTTAAATCTTTTTCAGTGAGAATAACAAATTTAAATCCATTTTTTTGACACCAGTTTCGTGCACTTTCCCATTTGCTTGAATTAACCGCCCATGTTATTTGTTCATATAATATATTTTTTTTACTTTTACGTATACCTTGTGTAGGAGGTTTAGTTTGTTTCTCTGGTTTTATTTCTACGAGAAATTTTTTATTACCTTCATCTGTTTTTAATATTAATACATTGTCTACAAAATATCTATGCATTCGACCATCTTTAGGACTTAAATAGGGTATTACAACAGACTCGCTTCCCCATTGTAATACCCTTTCATTTCGATCACACCATCTAAAAAAATTTAATTCTAATCCAGATCTATAAACAATAGGACGCGTTCCTCTATATTTTTGTTCATTTTGTGGATTAAATAATCCTTTTGAAACATATTCAAAACCACTCATTTTGTTTCTTTAAACATAGACATATATGCATCCATTAAAGATGCCTGATCATTGCGACGAGATTCGCTTATAATCTTATCATTTTTAAGAGATCCATCACTTTCATTATGTTTCTTCCATGCAGTAGCATATGCAATCTTTTTTGATTCCTTCTCACCTTTACCTGACTTCTTAGCAGACTTTTTAATATGTTTTACCATACGTTCCATTTTCTTTCCTGGAGGTGCCTTTTCTTCTAATTTATCATCGTCGTCGTCTTCGCCAGAATCGTCTTCGTCAGTATCACCCGCGGCTTGTTCACCCGCTTCAAAGGCATCGCTTTCTTCTTCTTCATGCTCTGGTGTTTCGTCTTCTTCGCCTTCGTTTTCTTCTTCGGACATACCAGACATAAAATCAGACATACCACCAGTAAGGTCACCGCCTATAGCAATTCCAATTTCTGTTGTATTCCCCTTTACTCCAAGTTCTTGCATCACCTTTCCTTTTAGATTATCAAGAGCATTTTGAACTATATCTTGAATATTTTCTCCGAAAGATCCATCGCTTTTATCAAGGGCTTCTTCAATACTTTCTGCTGCAAACTGGTCAAACAAATCAACTAATATTTTATTATATTGTCTTTGTAATTTTTTGATCTTGTTTGTAGTAGATCCCTTAGTTCCTTTTAATTCCTTTTCGTTTTGCATATTGTTGCTCCTATCATTATTTATCATTTAACCGAGGAAAAATCTCGCCGGAGTTACTTCTCCATAACCGTTCATTAATTCCTTTTCAAGTTCTTCTTTTTCTTTTAATCCTTGTGATAACAGATCATTATAATTAATAGTACCACCACCAAATAGTTGCATGGCTTGATATTTACCTCTTATATTACCTATAGATATTTTAGTTAAAGCCAATACATAAGCCTCAACCCAACGTTCCATTATTAAATCCGCTATAGGCTTTTCTACCCAACATCCAACAACGCCATAATACGCTGAATTGCTGTTTGGCGCGGGAATAATTCTCATAGTCTGTGTCCTGTTATTAAAATCGACATATGGAATCTGTGCTAATACCTTTTCGCGAAGTTCAAGCCATCCCTTTAAACATTCCCATGTTACTAAATCAAAACCCGCATTACCTAACATATAGCTAAAATATGTTTGTTGCGCCATTGCTTGTTCTAGAGTAAATAAAGAATTGATACCGGTAGATTCACCTTGTTGAAATGAAAATATGCCTATCACTTTACGATATGATCCTAAATCATAATCCCAGCTTGGAATAGCGCCTGTTGCATATGCTTCTCTTAAAGTAGGTGTAATTGAAAATAACGTATCTATTTGTAATCCAGGTTCTCTATATAATTGAGAACTAAATACTAAAAATTCTTCGGTGTATCCTGCATATTTTGTATACCATTCTAATGCTTTATCAATATAATCAACCATTTGTGTATCTTCACAAACCTCTAAAGTAACGAAAGGATGGCCTAATTGATATTTAACGCGATTAATAAGATTTTCATACGTTTTTATTTTATTATTTAAATTAGTACTAGGCCTATTAGCCGGTGATATATTTTGTACTGGTTTTACAAACTTTGTGTTTATTTTAATACTGCTCATAGGAACAGTAGTTACAAACGGAAACTCGGTAGAATATTCAAATAAAGGTATGCCGTATGCCTTATTATTAACCTCGACGGCAACATACAGTCCGTGTGATGTCAATTGAGATACGATAGTGGGAGTATCTACCTTCACAACATATTGTGGATTGCCATTATCGATTTTAAATAACGGAAACGCAAATGCGCTATTATTTACATAAGTAGCAACACCCGCACCATAGCTTGTACCGTTTTGCATTAGAGTTGCATTTGATACACTAAAATCAAGTTTAAGTAAATCAGCAAAATCCAAACTTGGTGTTGAGTATGAAAATTGATAAAGGGGTAATCCAACATTTTTATTATTAATGTTTACTACCAAATAATCAAGTGTACTAGTTACACCAGTTACTATTGTACTGCTTGCGCAATAAATTAAATTGTCAGCCATCTTATCTCCTTAATTATATTTATCATTACTTCTATATTACTTCCGTATCAAAATATTATTTATACGCTGCCGGTATAATTGCATAATCGCTTAAATTAGTACAATTATAAAAAGTTCTGTATGAGCTAAATGTTGAGTTTGTTCCAACTGTATAAGACCCCGATTTAATCAAATTTACAAATCTCATACCTTCACCAGTTAAATTATAACAGTTTGAAAACATTTCTCTACTATTCGTAAGTTTAATAAATCCAGCATTCGTATTTGAAAAAATACTTTCAACAGTACAAGTTAAACCAGTACAATTTTGAAACATGCTTGCCATGCTTGAAATATTTGTACAATTACTCAAATCAGGAGCAGTTGTTAAAGTTTCACAACCAACAAACATTGATGGTGCCAAATTTAACGTTATTGCTGTTGACAAATCAGGAGGAGATGCAAGTTTTGCACAACCAAAAAACATATTTGCTGCTGTCGTTACTCTGCTCCAAGAGCCGAAAACTGGAGGATCAACTAATGATGTACATTGATAAAAGGAGTTACCAAGGTCTGTAATTCTATTTAAAAGATTTAGACTTGTTGTATTTGTTAAAGCAGAACATTGATAAAATGTTGCTGAAAATGAAGTTATATTTGTAGCCTCTGTAAAAAGAGGAGCATCTGTTAATTTATAACATTTGAAAAATGTATTCATCATGTTTACAAGATTAGGAAGATTAAAAAATGTTGGTGGAGATGTCATAGTAGTACATTCGTTATATGTATCTAAAAGAGAAGTTAAGCTTGTTAAATTAGAAAGCATATTCCCTGATTGAATTTTGTAACAATATTGATAACAAGATTCCATTGTTGTAAGTTTTGTTAAACTGACAATATCAGGAATATTTGTTAAATTCCCAGAATTATAAGCAGAGAATTCTTCTAATGTTGTTAAGTTAGTAAAAATATTCATGTCTGGCAAATATTTTAACTTGTTACAATTATAAAACGTTCTATATCCAGAAGCAAGAGATGGAAGATTAGAAAGAGCAGGCGGTATTTCTAAATTTGAACAAAAAGAAAATGTTGATGCTAATGTGGTTAAATTAGGATTATCAGCAATACATTCAGCATTCGTCAATCCAGTACATGATGAAAAAGCAGTATGCATTGTTGTTAAATAAGGCTTATTAGTTATACATGGAACTGTTTTTATGCCAGTGCATCCATAAAAAGCAAGCTGTAATGTTGAGAGTCCCGGAAGGTCTAAAACACTATCAATATTCGTTAAACCAGTACATCCATAAAATGCAGTGTTTAAATCTATTTGATTCGTAATATTAAAAAACCTAGGAGTATTTTTCAAACTTGTACAGTTTCCAAATGTCGTATTTAGCAATACAAGACTTGGAGTATTGGAAAAAACAATAGGGTCTTTCAATAAGGTACACCCATAAAACGCATTATCTAAACTTTTTAAGTCAAGCATATTTTCAAAAACAGGAGCATTTGTAATTTTATTACAGTTGTAAAAAGCATAATTCATTGTTTGAATTGCTGGTGCTTGTGTGTATTCTGGCGTATCTTCAAGAGCAGCACATCCATAAAAAGCATAGTTAAAGTTTGTTAATTGTGGTAAATTATAAAATACGGGAGCAGATGTTATTGCTGTACAATAAGCAAAAGCCGAGATCATTGTTTTAAGACTCGTTAAATTTTCAAAACGTGGAACAGATTTTATACGAGTACTCGAATAAAATAAATTGTTCAGATTTTCAACGGTTGAAGGAAATTGAAAGTTATCAAATTTTGAAAACTCTCTTGATTGAGAAGCAAAAGCTCCATGCATATTCGTAATAGCCGATGTTTTAAATAAGAAATTGCTAAGACTTCCTAAAAAGCCTTTTGGTGTTGTATTAGGAGAAGTGTATGGTAGAAATGATATGCGTTCAACTTTATTCCAATCCGCGATTACAATTTTAAAAATAGAAGTTGTGTTATTAAAAAAAGCAATTGGTGGAGTTTTGGTATATATGTTTGACCCATCACTACGCTCCCATTTAACTTGTGCATCTGTTAATGTAGCAGCTTGTACATAAGGTGGCGTCCAAGTCGCATTATAAGAATATATAGTAAAGCTCGGATCTTCGACAACTTCGACAGTTGTTAAAGTTCCCATCACATTAAATGGGCTACGAATGCTATACATGTTGCCAAAACTGGTTAATGTAAACAGAATAAAAAATGTAATGTATTTAATCATATTAATAAGTATATTGAATGTTACCATGAATTGTATTTGTGTTCAGTGCTCTCATTACTAAATAATTAGTACTGATTGTTGTAAAGGTAGGAGTTTCATTTACCCAGTTGATTACATTTCCAAAACCAAGACTTGCTGAAACATTTAAATATTCCACCCAAAGCTCAAATGTTGCAACTTTGTTTACAAAATTGAGATTACTTAAATCAAATTTAACTGTTGTATTATTTGTAACTGTCACATTATAAATAGTAGTGCCTTCTACAACTTGAATTGTTGAAGTTCCACCAATAACAGTTGATGGGAAATTACTCATATTTTGATATAGACCAGTTGCATCAACTAGTTTAGTTGTTACTGAATTTTCATCAACCTTAAAAAGACTAATTCCATCACTATAAACATAGAGATTTGTTTTATTAACGTTGTTGTTAATATTCGTTCCATTAATAGTTGGGGCGAATGATAAAGCTCCATTTACTCTAAGATTGCCTGTTTCTTTTGCAAAATAAATCATTGGATTTAAACTTGAACCTTCTATTTTTAAGAAGTTATCGGGCTTTTGATTATTAACAAAACCGCTATCAATCCAATAAATGCCTGAAGTTCCATCTATATGTGCTCTTGGATTATCATCATGAACGCTTAAATAATGCGAATTTTCCATTTGAATCCAACTTGCATTTTCCATCCAAACTAAAAACTCATTTTCATAAGCATGACCAGCATTAGAAGAAGTTTTAAGTCTTGTGTTTACAACTTCTAAGTCTCCGCTATCCATGCCAAAAACAATTGATTTAGCATTTGCGTCGGTTGATCCGTTATTAACATAGAACTCTGAATTTGCTATGTTTAAAAACATATTCGGAGAATTGATCACTTGAAATGCATAAGCGTTTCCAGCATATGAAACACCATTGTAAATATAACAGTTCGCAAAGGTTCCTAACGAACTTGAAGCAACGTCTTGAAAAATAACTGGTGTTTGACCAGCGGTAGTTGCACGAAAATAAATATCAGATATGAATACAGGATTTGATTTTATTGTTGTCGTTCCGTAAATTCTCGAACGTCTTGCATCTCCTTTTAAAATAGTCCAAGCTTCAACTGTTGGGTTTTCATAATAGTCGCCGATAGCCAAATGAACGTAAACCGCTAAAGTGCTATTCGTTGCATGAATTGTTGCAACATAAGCAAGAGCGGAAGTAATGCTATTAAAGTCACCTAATCCTGTTTTATCAACAATGATTTCATTTAGAATATTTGAGTTAATGTAAGAATAAATTGGAGCAGTAGAAACTGGCCCAGTCGGAAATGTCTGTCTAGCTTTAATCTTTCCGTCAGTAGAGCTAAAGGCGTACTTGTAGTAGCCTGTAACGGTTAATTCTGACTTGTCAGTTTCCCATTCAATGTTGGCTGCAAATGTGCTATTAGTAGCTGACCAGTCAGTTAGATTTAACCATACTTCCCAATTAGCATTACTTGTTCCATCAAATACCAAAGCAGATACATCGTTTGACACCGTAATCGCTGTTGCTGTGTTAATTTTATAAATCTGCTGATTTGGTAGAATAGCAATAGTTCCGACAGTTTGATTAGTGATCGGTGTGTAAATCTTATTAATGTTAGTTGCAGTTACGTTTCCAGACACATTTAAATTGCCATTAGGAATTGAGATATTGCCATCAATTCCCCATGAAATTGCGGTTTTCGTGAAACCTTCATCTAAATAAGTAAATGCTAGACCAGAATTTCCACGTATTGTCCCGCCAGAAATTAGCCCATCAATCCACTGAAACCCCTGTGCAGACACATTTCCATAAACCATTAACGGGGCGTCCCATACCCATCCCGGTGTTCCAATTATAATTCGGTTATTTGGTACGGTCAAGTTACCATTAGGAATGCTTATATCGCCGGTTACTGGATCTAGATATAATCGCCATGCGTTTATGGCACCATTCCACATTGTTATTCCACCACCAGAAGGAAGATTAAGACCCAATATGTTAAAATTAGCACCGTTTGCCAAATGATAAGACGAATTCCAATCAGTTATTTTAATACCATTTACTGCTTCCATACTTACACCACTCAACCCACCAGAACCAGAAAACTTTGTGTAAGGCACACCCGCTGAATTGGTAGTTGCCAACATGCCGCCTTGATTGTTTGTAATGGCGTTGGCTATAGTCGGACCATAATTAGTGCCTTGCAAATATAAATCGCCAGAAGTTGAAATTAAAACAGAAGCATTATTAGTTCTAAATAATACATCTGATCCACTAAAATTAGATCTATTTAATACATGTGTATTTGTATTAACTGATACTGTTTGTAATAATGATGGCGTCTGTGCCGTCGCCATGCATGCTAAAAATCCTAAAAAAATCCCTATTTTTCTAAACATATATACTCCTTAAGTTATCGTTAAAACACCACCACGCAAATAAAACAAAAATGAATCTCCGTCTTCATCCATTAATACTATTCGTTTAGAATGTGTATGTCCTATAATTCCACTTATACTAAATGAATTAGCATTAATAATATCAGCTACACTTATATTACCATAAAAACTAGCACCAGATAAAGGCGCATATTGACTAAGGTCTGGCATATCATCCCAACTAGCGCTTAATGTAGATACAGTATTAAATGTATTTTCCCAGTTTGCACTCAACGTTTTTAAATCAGTTCCTTGATAGTACCATTGAGCACTATCTGAATGCACTAGCGAATCAACAGCAGAATCACCAAGCCAAGTCGTTGCACTATTTCCTTGAACTGTTGTATAGGTTGAATCCCAATTTGCACTAGTACTAGCTAATAGTGAAATATCCACAGCAGTTAGATACGCTGCACTATTTGAAATAAGATTGGTATATGCATCATTCCATGTAGCGCTTATAGCTGCTATATTAATTATATTATTTGTATTAATATCGATTCTACCGCTAAGATAACTAATGTCAGTAGATTCTTCCCATAATGCACTATTAGTTTGTACAGTAGAATATGTACTCTCCCAACCGCCAGTTAATCCTTGTATTGTGCTTAACGATATTGCATTACCGGATAATTGCCCATATATATTTTGGCCGTTAAGATATATAGCACCATCGGTACCTGATAAACCATTTACATATATTTGATTAAACACTGTAGATGACCTAAAAAACCAAGTATCTCTATCTGTTATAGTAGTTATGAAATCCATTATTATACTCCGATATTCAACTTCGATTGTATACGACTAAATACATCATTTGGAAAGAAATCTTGGGGTAATTTATTTCCCTTTCTTAAATTACAACGTCTACACAATAATACCGCATTAGATCTACTTAAAATAAATCCTTTAGATAACGGCATCCAATGATCTAAATGCAAATCGTTTTCAGATTCACAATATGCACATTTATTATTAAAAAGGTTAAATGTATATTTTCTATCATCATATGTATATAATTCATTTAAATCTTTTATTTTGGATTTGCGGTTTCTCCTATTAATTTTTCTTCGTAATTTTAACTGTTCTTTATAATCAATATCTATCAAACATCTATCTATCTCGCATTGATGTGTTCGTTTATTACATATATCTTTCCATTCTGGATCATTTTGTTTTCTATCTTTTGCCCATGATGCAACATCTTGACTGTATTTTTTTGCAAAATTATGATCAGTTTTATATCTATTAACTTTATATTTTATACACCGCGCATTGTTTGCTTTTGCTAATTCAGGATTAAGCCATTCTCTAAAAGTATTACGACTTATAGGATATTTATCTCTAGTAATCGTCCATCCATACATATTATAGAATGAAATTACTTCATCTTTATATTGTTGTGAATATTTCATAATTATGCATTAGTTCCAGGTGCTTGCACTACAGGTGTTTGGGGGGTTTCGTTTGGAGCATTTACTTGAGGAGCTTCTCCGAATTCAGGTGGCAATTGGCCTCCGCCAGGCAATGCACTAGAAGCGCCTGCACCCGGTGCACTTCCTGACGGCATCAATCCTTGCCCAACAGCTTCTAGATCAGCCATCGCCTTCATCTGTTGCCTAAAATTAGGACCAGATGATACTATATTTTGTATCTCCCATGATAATGAAGCGTCTTTGCGCAACCATTCACGATTCTCAGCCATTTGTTCATCTGTCAATCCAAGATAGTATTTTTGCGCAAAGCTTTGTGAAATTAATTCCGAACTTGTTAATTTTTGAAAGTTATTAGATTTTAAATCAAAAATCTGTTGTTCTCTCATCGTTGCAAAATATGATGGAGGATTTAACAATATATTTATATGATGCTCTCTTAATTTAAATTTTTCCCAAATACTTTCACTATCCGGATCATTTTTATACTTTTCTCTTAATTGTAAATGAGTTATAAACGATTGTTTTAATCCTTGCGCAATTTGATTTTGAATACGTATAATAAATCGGGCAAAACGTAATTCCTCCCGAGTAATTTCAGTACCATCCTTAAACGGATCTGCTGGATCCAACCGCGTAACAGGTACTTTTAATGATTTATAAAGTTTCTTTACAAAATACATTAAATCATCCAATTGACCTAAATTTGCTCCACCAGGTAATTGTTCTACTGTAGTACCTTCAGATTGCCCACGTTTAGTAAACCAATATGCATCAAGCATAGATTGTGGATCATATACATTACCTACACGACCTTGTGATGAATCAAAATTCTTACGCGACCAATATTGTTGCATTAATTTTTTAATATATTCTTCTGCTTTTGGAACAGGCATATTGCCAACATCTACTTTAAATACTAAACGTTCTGGAGCACGGACTAAACGATAAATAATAATACTATCTTCAACTAAAGAAAGTTGTTTATATGCTCTTCTTGAATTTTCTATATATGGAAGTCTAATAGTTCTATCTTCGTTCCATAATCCTGAATGCATATACGTAATTTGATTTTTGTCTAATATTATTAGCTCTTCTTGTGTTTGATTAGTTATTGTTCTTTTAGGATTCACTACAGGCTTGCGTAATAAAAATCCTTGTATTATTTGATTCTGGAGATTATCATAAATGGCGTTTATTAATTCAGTAGGAACACGCATTACACCGATAATACCATAATCAGGTCTTTCTTCAGATATAACATTTTCAAAATATAATTCGCCTTCAATAAGAAACTGTCGAACATATTCCCATCCCTTATTTTCTAAATCAAAATTAGTTATAAATTTATTCCACTCATCTTTGATCAGATCTACGACAACTTTATCATGATCACCTTTTACATATAATTTAGCTATTTCACCTTGGTCATCTTTTACTAAAGCTTCATCTGCAATTTCTTCTATACAATCTGCCAATTCAGCATAGCCCGCCATTTTACGATATTCCATAATACGACGTACTTTATCCGTATCTACATCAGCGTACATGATTTGATGATATCGTTTATCTATCATCATCATTCCTGCGCCACCACTAGTATCTCCCTGAAATACTGATTGCTGACTTAAACGCTGTTCTTTACGTGACGTTAAATCATTGAATAAATCATACTTAGGATTAGATTCAATTGCGTTTTGAAGTACCTTATATGTATACGGCATTCTCGCTATAAGCGTACTTATAAACGATTGACCGGCAGATGACGTACCTGCATTTCCCATTCCCATTGCATTAGCTGGCATAAATTATTCCTTTTAACTATTTATATTCTAACTCTCAAATTGTACGGAATTCTTATTATTCAATGATAAGATAAACCTTATTTAAAATCCCCATACTGCAAGTAAAGTATGATCATATGGATAGACATTCATCCAATCCTCTACATCAATATTAAAATCAGAAGAATACCATCCTAAAAATACATATCCATCTTTTGAAACATGCGCACTTGTTGGTAATCCTGGAGTTGGAGTAAGCTCATTATACCAAAGACCCTCACCATATGTCTGATTTGTATATACATACATAGGACTGCTCATAATACCAGATCCACCATCCAAATCAAAACTAACTGCTATTTGTACTGGAGGAGCAGGAGTTGTAGTTGTAGGGCCTGGTGTAGTAGTTGTAGTTGTAGTTGGCGCTGGTGTAGTAGTTGTAGTTGTAGTTGGCGCTGGTGTAGTAGTTGGAACTTCAGTTATAGTCGATACGATTGAAGATAAACCAAAAGACCTCAATCTAGGCATATCTATTTGTACCGATTGTTTTATAGGATTTCTATTAACAATGATATGTGTCCGTGAAAAAGGTGATCTAAATTTAAATGGTTTCTTTCTCATAATTACTATACATTACGTATTTCAATTCCACTTATACATGGATATTGATATTCGATATAATTATTATATTCTTCCGTTCCTTCTTTATATGGGTTTAAAATCGGACGAATACAATCTTTTGATAAAATACCATAACCCGCTTCATTCATAAGAATTACATCAAATATACCTGTTTGAATAGGTGTAAAAGAAAACTTTAAATGGTTGCCATCTTCTATATTCCAATTAGATGAAATCATTTCAATTCCATTAAAATTAGGATATGCGGCAGACGCTGAAAAACTACTTACAAAAAACGAACTTACTAAAGAAGGACCTGTTGTAACAAAATCTCCTGTTGTAGTATAATTAAACATATCCCAATTCATAGAACTTAAATATATGGATTTTACATAATCCAACATTTTTCCTGTGATAATAAAGGTCTTTTCATATGGAATAGTTTCCGATCCAATATACGAATAAAACGGTTCTATTATCATACTTTGTGGTCTTGCTGATATAGTGAAATAATCTGTGTTATAATCCCTTTCAAATGATTTCATTACATAAAAATCTTCTAATGCGCTAACAGAAGTAAATGAGCAATCAATAGTATATATAGGCTTACCATCAGGAAGCATATTTTTAAACATCCAACTTTCGATAGTAAATGAAGTATCAGCATTCGTCCAATATGATGTTTCTTTTGATATATCATTCGGATAAGAAATGTTTACATTTTCACCCCAAAGTACAACACTTCTAATTTCAAAATCAGCGATAGGAATGATTTCAGGCCATTTCCAACTAATCACAAAATAAGGATCAGTATATGGAATAAAATTAGCAAGAATTTGATCTACATCAGCCTGAAAGCGAGATAATATAGAAACATTAACCGTAATATCTATTGGTACCGGCTGCAATAGATTAATCCATTTTGCAGCAGAAGGTGTTTTTGATAATGTATCCGTCCACCAAGTACTATCTAATTTATTAAAAACTCTATTACGATTACGCCGAATACCCGCAAGAGAGATAGAAATACAAGGCAACTTATGATGTTGTGCCTTGTTAATAAGTTCATTTAATGTACGTGTTTTCGGAGAATATATAAAATTAACGTGAAGTTGATCTTCCGGCAATCTATTTTTATTATATCTTTTTACAATAATATCGTCTAGCGCTGCCGCGAATTGTTGTAATATATCCTCGACTTCGAAATGGAACGTGTAATTTTTCATTATAAATATTTATAGCAAATAGACTTATTTAGCTATAAATAATATAATTGATTAGTGAATCCTTTTAAGAAACCAGCGCGGTATTTTATTTTTATTACGCTTAATTAAATCTAATGCCGTTCCATCCAGAATAAAAGTATCTGAATGATCATCAATATTTCTAGTTGTTCTTCCACACATTTGAACTAGACATACCAAAGCTTTCATTTCATACCATGATTGATTTTTCGCCGCTAAACGTTTAATACGTTCAGATCCTAAAGGCAAATAAGGTGTTTTCATTATAATAGAAAATCTCCCATATTCATCTTTAAGATCGGTTCCAAAACCTAAACTAGGGCTAATTAATACCGTCGCGTCGTCTCTAAGATAATGCTCATTTAGTAGAGCCTCGTTTGTTATACCCGATTCACGAACTAGATATCTTGATTTACCTTTAATTCGTTTAAGAAGTGCTTCGGTTATTTTAAACGTGTGTGTATGGATAATTCCCTTTTCATCTTTAAAATTATCACAAATCAGAAGAGCCTTTTCTACCAATTTAGGTAAAAACTCATCCATGTTTTTGTAGTTTAATTTGGTCTTTGAATCAAAATAAATAGGAGATTTTAACGGATCAAAAGACGAATCAACTTCAATATATGCATATTCTTCTTTTTTAATGCCTAATGTTTGAGCAAATAATTCATGATCAATTAAAGTAGCCGACATTAAAATAACAGTATCACCCCATTTAAAAAAATCTTGTGCAAGAATATTTACATACAATGGAGTAAAAGTTGCTTCATCTTTTGTTATCTCTGTAATATATTCTGCTTTATACCAATTTTGTAAAACGTTATTTACCTTTTCATATAGATTCTTATAGTAACGATATTTCGCCATTTGACCTATTAAAATACGTTTATTATTTTTTCCTTTTTTAAATTGCTCTTCATTTTCTTTAAGTACATCTTTTAACGACGTAGATAAATCAGTCAACCAACGATACGCGTCGCCATTTATATTAGTACGCAATCTTTCTAAATTTAACGCAGATAGATCAATTTTAGAATATTCAATATTACATGAATAGTTTTTTACTATTTCATCCTCTAACTCAGAAGCCTCATCACAAATAATAAATTGTCTTTTTTTAAGAAAATCGGGTAAAGATAAATAAGAACTATAATTAAAAACACCAAACCTAGATTTTAAAGCTTCTCGGCGAGCGTTTAACATCGGACACCTATTTGATGTTTTACATTCGCCTAATAATTTTGGCGTTAAAAGACACGGCGCTAAATCACAATCGAAATCTTCATCTACTATACAAACATAATTTTGCTTACCTTTTAAAATAGTTGCGTTATTAAATAAAGAATAATATTGTTCTTGTAAAGATTTAGTAACCGTTAATACTGCAGCGCCATATGAAGGTTTACTTAAAAATAATTCTTCATATATAAAACCATCCGAATTCATTGCCTGTATTTCATAATTATCAATTAGATCTACTATTTCAGCATCCGGATATCTACTCATAGCAGACATTGTTGCGGCTATATGACTTTTACCTACACCAGTAGGCGCTTGAATGATTATAAATTTTTTATCATTATCTAAAGCCTTCTGGATATCATTTAAAATTGTTATTTGTTCTGCGCGAGGAGCATCATTCGACGGAAAGTGAGATAAAATATTAATCATGTTTTATTGACTCTATTTCTACATCTTCTTGATATTGTTTAAAATCCACACATCTATTAACACACTTACTACATGGAGTGTATATTTTTAACTTTAGATTGTAATCAGAATACATACGCCCGTAGCATTTTCTGCATGAACCAGAAGGACGCATTTTAAGAGGAATCTGATATTTATCCATATTTTTTAATTCATCAGATTCTATTTCATAAATATCACCAGTAATCATTGAAAACATTATTTGTTTTTGCGGAGTATTTTCATTCATATGATTATATTATAGTATTTTTAAGATTTTTCAAGGTATTGTAAAATTATATCATTTGGATTAAAAGTAATAGTACTACCATCTATATATGTTTTACCACCATTAGTTAAAGTATCTAGACGAGCCATTACGTCAAACGTTTCATTCCCTTCTTTATTTGAATTAATAGATGATATTATTTGTATAGCCGCTTGCTTACATGTTTTAATTTTGTCTTTAACTAAGATACTAATTACAGGAGATATAGCAGTTTCGAGCTTTTCAATAAGATCATGATATTGTTGTATCATTTTTATTCCTTTGGCATTTAATTTATATGAAGTATTTTCTTGTATAGCGTTTGAAAGAGCGTCAAATTTTGATATAGGGATCATAATATATGTATCTCCAAATAATCATTAAAATATTTATTGCGACAATTAGGTTCTATTTTCTTTAATTCATTTACAATATCCGGTTGATTACATACCAATGAATTTAATTCATAGGAAAATTTAATTCGATTACCCTTTTCTATTATATCAAAAGGTATAGGAATTTCAAACCGTTCTATTTTTTCTTTATCGTTTTTTACTGTAAGTTCAATAAAAAATCCATTTTGTTTGAATAATAAAACTCTTCCGTTTCTCCATTGCTTTTTATGAATTATGAAAGTAACGCGACGTTGTAAAAGTGATTTTAATGTTTTTTCTAAATCAGTATCTGTTATAGTAATCATAGTTGCCCTCTTTCGAATATTTAAGGCAACCTGTATTAAATCCACTAATTGTTCATAAATTGAATTTTATCACTAGGACTCATTGCTTGAAGATAAATGTTAAAATAGTTCCAAAATAAATCAGGAGGTGTTGTTGGTATAATAGTTACTATATCACATGATTCAACTGGTATCATACGCCAGTCTTGCCAAAATAAATCCCAACCGCATATAAGATTTTTTGCAAAATAATTATATGCGGGTGCATGTGTAGGTGGTTTAAAATGCAAAGCAAGGCGACCTGGCGCGGAATTTAAAATTTCTCTATCTAACGTTACAAGCATACGACGAGCGTTATTCCATCCAGGTTTATCTCTTCTTCTAAAAAAACGAAGTTCTAAAACATTTCGCTGTAATAAAGTAAGAAGTTGTCCTTGTGATACTCTCATAAATATTGAATTTTATGATTAACTTTTTGTCTTACATACGCAGAAAATACGAGATTCGTTTAAAAATATATATTTCTTTCCAAGATTAACCATAGGCAAACCTTTATCTGATGGATACATTATATAATCGTCAATTTTTACATTACCTGAACATTCAGGTCCGGTTTTAATGACTTTCGCAACTCTCCACATCTTTCCACTAATTTCTTGTTTAATCCAAATACCATCACGATTTATCTCTCCTGTAGAAGATTCATCAGCAATCTCACACATAAGGATATCACCTAAAACAGATACAATTTCATATGTACAAGGTATATCAGCTCCTTGCATTTCTGTTAAATCGAGTGAAGGCAACCCCATATTCTCACGAGGTAACGAACCTCGTCCTTCATTTTCCACCATAGCGGCTAATTTGCTCATTTCTTATCTCCTCATAATTTATATGTTTTAATTTCGGATCAATTTTCCCGCACATTTTACATCGGTCATTTTCATATATATGCGGACCATATTGTCCATGGCCTAGTTTATTCTTTTTACAAAATCTTTCTTTATTGAAATGACGAACACGATGTTTCTGTTCATCACTATACTCTTCAAGTTGTATAATATCTAAGTCTCTCATATTAGTCATTCTGTAATTGTTTCTTGAGTAACTTTATATCAACAGTCCCTGATTCTAAATATGCTTGAATTTCTTTTCTAGACAATTCAAATCTTTCTGCTAAATATGTTACTACTTCTTTGTCTATCTTTATTTTTGTCTTTTCCTCTTTGTTCTTTTTTATATATTTTATATTTTTGAAACGTGAACGCGGTATTATACCTGTAAATAATTTATACCATACCCCCTTTTCGTCAATAGCCTTCCACAACATATTCGTAGAATAATTTACTATTTGTGCAAATTGAGGTGAATAAAAACTAAGCCATCTTTGCATCATAAAAGGAATAAATTCTTTTTCATCGTCTATATTTTCAGATAATCTGTTCTGCTTATCTACAATAATATCTTTAAGCTGATCAAATATATTCATGGGATATGTCCATTTTCATGCCAGCATTTACCACAATCTAAACATTCAAAACATGTAATATAATAATCATCAGAAGGATCCCAATTACCACTATCGCCTTTATAGGTTTTATTTACATGCAGGTGTTTACAATTAATTCTAATATTTTCTATTTCTTTAGTTAATCGCTTTATTTGTGCAAAACGATTTAAAATACTCTTTTTCATATAACTTTTGTGGTTGCAATGAATATTGAATGCACTGTCTGATAAAAAGCCTCAATACATTTCTTTTGAAATTCTGCTACTTGTTCGACTGACATATTTGTTGAATATGCAAATGATGGTGCTCTAGCACCTGCATTAATATTAATACCCGTATGCCCTAAAATAGCACCATTTTTTTCTGTCACTATACTTACGCTTGATTTTTTTCGCTCTGTATCACCATCACCATCAAAATCCAATTTAACATTAACGAAAATATCATCACCATCTATTTCAACAGGCTTTTTAATAATATCAGCAAGTATATTGCCTATAAGCGAATTATATAATCTTTGAAATGCAACACCACCCCATAAATTAGTTGTAGGTAATTCAAAACAAAAATTTATCATACTATCCGAATAGATAAAATCTTTTGTAATTACATCTTCAAGATCAATCATATTATCAGCCTCAACAACAGTAGGCGAAACAAATGTAATAATATTTCCTACTGGATGGGTTTTATCTCTAAAAAATTTATATGCAAATCTATTATGAATAATAGATCCATCATAATAATCAACGCCTGTTATTTCTTTTAATTGTTCTCTTGTTACTATCATATTTACTCCATATACGCTACAGGATCTTCAACATTATTTGCAGCAAATGCTGCTTTACGTTCAATACAGGCAGGACATTTACCGCATTGCATCTCTCCACCATTATAACATGAATAACTATTCTTATAAACGTCTACCGGATATTTTTTCAAAATGCGAGCCATTGTAGTTGCTTTCGATTCAAAAATAAGGGGAGTTTCTATTTTGATATCTAAAAGATGTTTTGAAATTATCCCACCATAAATATCATTTTCAATATTTTCGCTTCCCTTTACCGGGTTTGTTATACCTGCCTGTATAGCCATTTGCATATAATTAAAGAAAGCTGATCTGCAATCTCGATATGCGGCCTCATCCTCTCTACATGCCCCGTGAGTAATAGTATCACAACCCTTGACTTGAGCCACTGCGGCGGCCAACATCATAAAAATTGCGTTTCTCATTGGAACGACAGTGGAACGCTGCTGGCTCATATCAGTCGTAACGGGAATGGTATGATCGACTAATGAGCATCCGCCTATCTGTCCGATTGGGACATCAAGTACTATACGCTCAATGCCTCTTTCTTGGCAGAATCTTTCAGCTGCGGCATTTTCCATTTTAAAATGGCGCTGCCCATAATTGAATCCTAGGGAAATAATATTTTCAGCTCCATATTTTTCTATATATTCAAGCATAACAGCTAAACTATCCATTCCGCCTGAATATGTAACTAGCTTCTTCATCTTATAAATTCTCCTTTACTAATTTTGCAAACGTCTCTTCAAATATAATATTATTTGGAATATCTTCACATGCAAACATTTTCGCCATTTGCTGTGGTGTGTATCCACATAATAACTTACCAGTTCCTTTATATGCAATAAAAAATTCTTTCAGGCTTACTCTAGCATGTAAATATAATTGTTGTATTTGTTCTATTATTCTTTCTGGCGTAATGGAAGGATGAATATTCTTAGTTAAATCTTTAGTTATAATGGCATAGGAATTTCCTTGCCATCCAGCAGATTGACCATATATAGCGCCAAATTTTTGCAACGCTACTAATGCCGCGCCTGCTCCATGTCGTCCTTGCGTATTAGAACCAAATACAAATATTTGATCAGGTTCAAGATGTTCTATATTACCTTTATATGTGTTCATAATTCTATATTTGTAATATCTTCAAAATTGTCCTTTAAATAATCTTGTTTCATTTCTATAATTTCTCTTGATATCTCAGGATCTTTTATCATAGATAAACATACAGGGCAACTATCTGCAATATGTTTTTTTATAAAACCATATGGAGTCCCGTCATCCTTACGCAATATTATCTTTGTTCTTTTATGCCGTGGGCATGCAATACCGCTCATCGCTTTTCTAAATGTATTTTTCATCTTTCTCCTTATTTATATATTAAATAAATAAAAAAATAACTCAACCCTTTGTTTTGCATAATTCAGCTAATTTTAATTTAGCTGCCATACCATTAAGCGAATATTTTACAAATAACTTATATGGTATATAATCTTTTCCTGTAGCTACACAAATTTCATTTACATCTTTATATTCTTTAAATTCTTCAGGCCAAAAGAAAATCCTTTCTCCTCTATCTATTATTTCATTATATTTTTCACAAACTTCTAAATTATCTAATTGATTATCTAGCACCCAAATTTTTTCATATAAACGATATTTATCTAATTGATCTTTTTGTTTTTCTGTTAAAGATAATCCACACGCCGCCGTGCCATTCTGGCAAAACATACTATCAATAGGTCCCTCGAAAATAAAAATATACTCAATAGATGATGTTATATTATTGATTCCGTATAATGATTTTTCGCCTTGTTTGGAAAGATACTTTGCAACTTCAGAATCCTTTTCATGTAACGCACGTGCTTGATAATATATGATTTTTCCGTTTATATCATAAAAAGGAATACAAAGACGATTACGATAAATTCTATCTGACAATGAAATATAAAAATTTTTAGGACGATTAATCGCCGTATTTAATCGACGCTCTTTAATATATTTTAAACAAAATTGTATTTCTTTGTTATCTTTATAATATTGTAATTGAAGAGGATCATTTAAATTAATACTATCATACGGTAAAGAATATTGTTTTGCTTTTACAACCGATGATGTTTGTTTATTAATAATCTCGCTAAAAGTATTATCATGTTCGCTAGCTTCTTTTAAAAGTTGTTTAAAAGTGATTCCCTCTACTTCCATAATCCAATCAGATACGGACCATGAACGTTGACAGTTTTGGCAATGAAAGTAATTTTCTGATACGAAAAAGAAACCACGACGTTTTTTTCCAGAAGATTTACCTTCATTACATACAGGACATTCGAAATTGTAAACATTAGAACTTTTAGGTTTAACCCGTTTACAATTTCGATAGACAACTTCTAAAGTATAATTTAAGGGGATATCCATAGACATCCTTATTATACATTATAAAATACTTTATTTCAAGGAATCTATTTTGGTTTTACGCTCTTTCGCTTCGTCATTAATAGCCAGTTTAACAGTTTCTGCTAAATCTTCTACCTGCGATTTAAATGCACTTAAATCTTTCTTTAATCTTGGTGCATCTTTTATAAGAGATGAAAATTGTTCAGATCCTGGTGCGCCTTCAAGCTTTTCACCAGCAGCAAATTTAATAATTTGAGCTAATTGATCAATAGCGGTTTGTATACCTTCACCCCATTTAGCAATAATTTCAGAATATTTTTCAATTTCAGCTCTATCCAAACCCTCAACATCGAAACGTGCTTCTAAATCTTCGTTACCGGAAATTTCAGGATTACTACGCGCCCATGCATCTTCATCGGACATAGAAACACCTTCTCCGCCAACTTCAGGAGACGTCATATTGATCTGTTCGCCTTCTTCCTTTAAAAGGGTTTTTTTGAATAAATTTTCGTAATACATATATACTCCATTTAAATTATTTATGCTTTAATAATATATTAAGATTCAGCTTTCCAAGCTTTCTTCTCTTTTGCTCTATTATATCCATCTTTTTTGCCCGGTGATACTCGTGTACGTGGATTTATATCCCATTTTTGACGAGGTCTTAAATCCATTTGACTCTTCTTTTTAGTTTTACTTTCAGTTAATTCGATTAATTCAAATTTCAAGGCTTTTAAAAATTTTTCAGGTAAATCCTTAATAGGTTGATTTGACTCGTCTAATATTTGCATATGACGAGATACTTCTTTTGTTAATGCTTTAGTAAATTCTTCACTAAATTGTATCTGCCTTGGATACCTAAAAATTTTAGTAAGTTTAAGTGTCGTATTAACTGATTCGCATATAGTTTCAAAATTATTATTCATAACGATACCTTTGGTGCATTTTGACCCGCTGTAAACGCCTGTCTTCCCATGAAATTAGCCCCTCTATATAAAATACCACCTTCAACTATCTTTTTCCATTGCTCATGTGTACAATATATTAATATATTAGATTTAATAAATGCCTTAATCATAAAATCTTCATGAAATTTCTTTATTGTGTTAGGAGGAATAACTTTTACTTCTTTATACGCCAAACCGCCTCTTCCTGTGTATCTTGCTTTTTGTTCACCTACTAAAAGATTATATGTATTAGGACTAGACGCCCAACCTCTTTGTATAGATCCTACAATAGCTCTCGCCATATTATCTAAAAAATCATTCCACATATCCCTATATATAATACCATCATTATTAATATAACTTTCACCTATAGGGGGTACGGTATCTACTGCAGTTGTATTAGCTAACTTAGATGATTTCATCAATACCTTCCATCTTTCAAGAGTATCTTTGAAATTTTCTGATATATTAATAAAATATGATTTTTGGGTAAAAGATAAACTAGAGAGTCTAAATTTACCAGCAGGATTTGATTTTAATTCCCTTATAAATGCCTTCGCCTGCTTATATACTTCGTTATATTGTGTAGTTGATCTATCATCTCTGAATGCTTGTATAGATGTAATAAGATTATTTAAAGTCGGTGTCGGGGCGCCTTGCAATGAGTTTAACGTTTGTTCGGTTTCATTTATACTTTGATTAAATTCATTAATAATATTAGATATAAAGTTTTGACTAAATTTTTGTGTAACATAAGAAGATAATTCATCTGGTATTGGTGCTGTAGGATCTTCTAATTTTTCTCCGAGAGTTTTTAATCTATTTAATTCATCAATAACTCGTTGTGATGCGTCTTGTAATTCATCGGCATCTCCGCGATTAAAAAATTTTCTCGCCCCTTTTTGTATATTTGGATAATAGCCTTTTTGCGGATCATATTTATTTGTAATTATACCGGTACTACCTAATAGATCAGTACCGGTTATTTTTGTCGCCATTTTTTGAGCAGTATCTATGAATTCGCCTGCGATGTTTTTTAATCCAGCTTCCTTTATTAATATATCGTCTATTTTAGATTCAAATGTATTAAATCTTTCCATTATTTATACCATGTATCATCTTCATCTTCAGTGTCTTCATCTTCGGGTTCAGACGATGCTTTTTTATATCCTAAACGTCTAGCGGCTATACCACTCACACCTTCTTCGTCTGTATTTTCTTCATCTTCTATTGTTTGTAACTCAGCGTCAGTAGGTTCTTTTTCATCAGCAAATGTTTGCGACAACCCCTCGACATCACCTTCTTCTGGAAATTCTTCTGCAGGAGATTCTACGGGAGCACCCACTGCACGATTTCTTGCACGATCCATACCAACACGCCATCCTTCTTCGCCTGGTTCAGTTAATGATACGGTTCCGTCTTCATTAGAAAGAAGAGATCCCATTTCAACCATATTTTTTATAACTTTTCGCACAATGCGAGGATCATAAATATTTTTGATTCGTGGATCTTTTAATATATCAGATATAGCCGCTCCCCCTATACCTGTACTTTCTGTTTGTATACTTTCTCCTACAGGACTACTCGTATCACCTAATCCTAACTGTTTAAACATAGAATTCTTTATATAATTCTGTAAACGGCTTAAATTCTGAATTGAATTAATATTAAACAACATTCTCTTCTTTAATCCACCAGGAATTCTACTATTAGTTATACGATCAATAGCAATTTCTTTTGCAGATTCTAAATCAGGAGCATCAAATACTTGCTGTATTATGGATTGAAGAATACTTGTTTTACCTGTAGGTACATTCCACTCAACCCCACCTTCATTTCCTTTTTGTGCCGCGCCATCTCGTATTACTTCCTTGATTGTTCCTATTAAATCAGGATCATAAGCAGCAAGATATTCATCTACGGTCATATTGAATTGTTTCGATAATACATCAGCTACATTAAATGAAATATCCTTATCGGTACCCTTCTTTTTTATTTCTTCCTCTTTTACGTTAGTAAATACACCCTTTGCATTAGGATAGCGAGTTGATGGAGGAAGCATCATATTTCCTATAAAAGCTGCCTCTTTGGCAATTTTCAATTCCATATTGGATATTTGATCATCTGAATATCTTAATACGTTTGTAAGATATTTTTCTAATAAAAGGATAATATTAATATGAAGTTTTCTAAGGTCTAATTCTCTACTTCCTATTCTCTTCACTATACTTCCAGCCACCCAATTTAAACGACGAAGAGCTCTTCTTGCTAAACGCTCATCATCCATTTCACCTTCTTCAGTTTTTTTAAGTTGATCATCTAGATACGTTTTAACGCCTTTCGAGGGATCATTTGGATCTCTTAAAACATCATCTATAGAAAAAGATGGGTTTGGATTCGTGACAGCAATTCTAGCAAATTGCTGTGCTTTTTTTCCTTCTAATATAACGCTGCAAAGGGTATCAAAATTCATAATAATCTCCTATAATAAATTGTTCTTTAAAATATTTATGAAAAACGAATATTATTTGTTATTTAAAATCGGTTATAACTGGATCATCTAGCAAAAAAAGATTATTATCACCGCCATCAATAGCCTTTCCGTTTTTATTAATGTATTGTTTTGCTAATTCAATACGTAATTCAGGTGTTCCGAATATTTCTATAATAGCAGGACAACCTATTTTAGTATCAAAAGGAAAAAATGTATTATCTGTTTTATTATACTGATGAATTAAAGCTTTAAAAATATTATCTATTTCTAAGCGATATTCCGGGCTTGTTGTACGATGTTCAGCGGGAACAAATTTAATAGGCGATTGTCTAGTAATAGGCAGAAAAAATAAAATATCATAAAAAACAAGGGATTCACGTATTAGTTTAATAGATTCTTTTACAAAACTATCACTTACCTTTTCTTTCGCATTTAACCATAAAGTATATACTAAATTATCCAAAACAGTTCTATCATAAATAATATTATCTTTCTTAGAAGTTCCTATAATCTGATCAATTAAAGTATTTAAAATAAGACGTTGAGATTCTTCGTTTCCATCTTCATTTAATTTAATACCCTTTTCTTTCACTAAATCAGTATATCTAGGTTTTTCACAAATTTTATACATATTCCAATTTGCAATAAAATCTCTAATAAAGGTACTTTTACCTACGCACGCTGTTCCCATTACACCAATTCTCATACATATCTCCTTTCCATTCTAAATAACATCATGTTATACTCCAGTAACTTTATCCCACGCCAATATATGTTGTCTTGTAATACCCCTATAACCATATTTTTTTGTCATCTCAAACAAAAATCGTGTTCGTTCCGGAAGATCATTTCTATTATCAACACCAGGCATAATAATTATCTTATCATCTGGAATACCAAAAGGATTTATATATGTTTCTTGTATTTCATATATATCATCTTCTGTGCTTATCACAAATTTAAAATAACTATTAGGATGATCTAAAATTTGTTTAATTGCGGCAGGATTAATACGAATAGATTCAGGTAACCCTGAATTTTTTAATTTAGGAGAACAATTAATTTGTTGTATATTTTCTTTATAAAAATAAGAATCTACGGTTATAGACCCGTTTGTTTCTATTTCATTAAAAATACGATGTCCTTGGTATACTCCATCCATATAGTGCAAGAAATCTTCTATAGCTAATTGATGCTCCTTCATTGTAGGTTCACCACCAGTCCAAACAAGATGCACCTTTCCTGATAATATATCTATATGCTTTCCGCAATCTTTAAAGGACTGATCAAGATCATCAAATGATAAGTTATATGATTTACGCCATATAATTTCACTATCACACCACCATGTAGCCTTTCCTTCTTTCATCAGACATGCGTTATGACCACCGCACATTAAATTACATCCGTGCAAACGAATGAAATAAGCAGGGACTCCTACTGAAGCACCCTCCCCCTGAATACTATAGAATGATTCCACAACATTTAATGACATAATATCTCCTTATTTTATAATACTATATTCTTTCGCTAAATCCACTAATTCTTTTTCTTTTGGATTATGATAAAATTGGAACCTAAAAACAGTCCATCCTAAACTTTTCAAATATTCATCCCTTTTCGCATCATTCCATTTAGATTTTCGTGTGTGTTTCTTATTGTTTTTATCATGCCAATAAATACCGTCATATTCAATATTAATCTTATCTTCAACTATGGCGATATCTAACCATAGTGTTCTTCCGTCTGGAGTTTTAATTCCATCATATTCTATAATTGCATTAGGATATTTTTCTTTGATGATTTCAAAAAGCATTTTTTGTGGTTTACTTGTCTTTGTGCAATATTTACGAATGTTTTTTCTTTTCATCCACTCACTTGTAATTTGTGATCTTTCCTTTGCTCGTTCATCTGATCCTAATATTTCTCTGTATGTTTTTCCTTTTAATGGGGATGGCTTTCCTTTTTTTAATTGACCCACTAAACTTTTTGCGTGTTTTGCGTTTTCTTTTGTTTTATTTATATCCATATTACCCCCATATTCAAATACAAATTTTTGAATAGTGGGTAACGAAAAAATAGATTTTTTCGATATTTGTGATAATGTCAATCCTTGATATATAAGCGGTTTGATAAAATCTGAATAATAATCAAATGGATTACATCCTTTATGAAATTTCTTTAGAATTCCATTGATTCTTTTTTGTCTTATGAGCGGATCTTTCCATGATATCACATTATTATAAGATATTTTCGGATTTCTTTTATACTTTATACTCATATAAATATTTAGTGTAAAGTATAAAAGATTTCTTATATACTTGAAACATCTATACCTCCATCTAACTCAGCCAGATCATTTAATACGCCATCTATTGAATTTTCAATATCTTTTTTTCGATCTTTAAAATCGGCTTTAACATTAGATTCTGTACGTTTTACTTCGCGCATTTGTTTTTCCAACATTACCAACTCATTACATAATTCATCTCTTGTTTTTTTCATTTATTTCCTTTATATTATTTTCATAAAAACGGATCATTTAAATATAGAACCGCTTGTAAGAGTAACCAAAAAAGTATCTAATTTTTCTGCAGTTTTTTCTAATTTTTCAAGAACATCTGCAAGTTGATTTAATTTCTGTAAATCCTCTTTTGATATTTCATGTTTACTGTTCATATTTGCTTGAGGATTTTGGTGTTTCATAAAATTGAACACTTTCTACTTTAATCCCAATTTGTCCCATTTTTGCACGTACAATATCAAATAACCATTTACTAAGATTTTCAGATGTAGGTACAAAATCTACCATCACAAATCCTTCTAAAATCTCGATTAAAGTTTTATCTGAAAGAGTTTTAAACCAATTAGGATCTACAATACTATACCCCAACGAATGGTTTTCCTTCCATGGAACTGTTAACGGAACTATTATATTAAAAGCAGGGTCATTTTTATCTATAATAAATTTATGATCAAGTACATCATCAAGAAACTTTTTAAACCAATTAAGATGTTTAAAATCAGTTACCATTCCAGATACAAGGAAAGATGATTCTAATTTTACAATAATTTTACCCTGATGACCATGCAAATGACGACATACGCATTTATCATCAAGACTATATTCCTGATCTAATGTTTGACTCCATACTCGATGACCATAACAAAAATCAAATTCTTTTGAAATACTCCAATTACTCATATAACTCCTTTAATTAATATTTTATTATAATAAATAAAAAAGTCAATAATAAATTAGGTTATTTGTATATCAACATTATTGATATGTATAGATTTGATATTATTTATTTTCGGATATCTAACTTTTTTCTGATCTTCAGTTGCAATACCGACAGCTGCTTGCTTTGCTGATGGGGGTGGAGGTAATGGTATATATTCTTCTACTGCAGTTGCATCTACTGGATTTCCATCTGCCTTATATTCACCTGTACCGCTTCTTACATCACCTATAACCAAATAATATTCACCAGTTTCCACATGACGAGCTACTAAATGTGATACCCTCTCTCCTTTGCCTTTCCAGAGAGGTTCCGTTCTAAATTGTGGCATGTAATTAGGGTCATCCTGATGCGCGGCAAGTTCTTTATTCCAAATGCCCATTTCATAATCACCACCACCCATACCACTAATTGTACTTTTCTTAATTATACTTTGATATGGATTAGGTGCACCACTTATACGACTTTTTTTAAGTGCCTTTACAGGGGCTTCGACAACCACACTGACCGGAATTGGCCTTTTTATATTCAATAAATAATCTTTTAGTTGTTCTGATGTCATTGTTCCGGAATCTAATGATTCTGATATAACATCTTTAACATATTTCTCAAAAATTAAACGACAATCGCTATTCATAATAAACTCCTTTTAAATATTTATATAAAAAAGAATTATGTTACTATAGCATGTGTCAATATATGTGATTTATCTATTTTTAATGGTAATCTTCCTCTAGACCAACCACCGCACGATTTACATTGATATCGTTGATATTGGTTGACCATAGTTCTTTGAGTACCCCTACGTTCAAGATGTTTACTTCCACATTTTGGACATATAACAAGACTTCCATCTGTCTCATATAATCCCATATTTGGATGTTGATCTGCCCAAGGAATTAATTTTATATAAAGTTGTGAAGTTACAAAAACATCATGTTCGCAATATTCTACCATACGGTTCCATGCTTGAGGTACGCCATTTAAACAATCCCTCCAAAGCGTAAATGGTTGTTTTTCCTTTACTTCAATTCCTAAATAATGGCTTACCGATTCGAGACTATTGCTTGGAAGACGAAGTTTCTTCTTTAATATTTCAATCGTATCGCATATTTTATATGGGGAAGGGGGAAGCAAACCATAATAAATAAACCGCGCGTTAAGTGTCCCTATATCAAACGAACGTATATTATGGCCAACTACAATATCCGCTTCATTAAGTAACACATGGGCCTTTTTTATAATTGCCCAATCATTAGTTCTTTCACCCCTTTTCCAATTTCTTCCTCCATATAAACTAATAGAATTAACAGGTGATTCTATAGGATTGCCGTCTTCTAGCCACTGCCACGCCATACATAACAGATATCCAGGTTCTTTTATTTGTGTTTGTCCTATCGTTTCTTTATATCGTTTCCATATATAGGCGGTTTCTGGCGCAGTTTCTATGTCAAGAATTAATATTTTTGTAGCCATTTTTTTTCCTTATTTTTATATTATAATTAAACTATTATTTTTCAACATAATTAAAGTTTAAAATTTCGCGCAACTATATATGCATTCAATATACATATTATATTAAGAGCATTAGGCGCATTTTTAATAACAGATACTAAATGTTGTTTTTGTTCTCTTGTTAATATATTATCATTCATTATCTCTTTATTTATGGTATCTTTTAATATTCTATCATGTTCTTTGATAGGAACTTTTTGAGCAGACAGGCTTTCAACTTTCTGTTTTACTTGTTCAGATATACGCTGCATAGATTTCTTTTGTTTTTCTATTAACGAAGAACTATTATCCATATTTTCATTAGATGCAGAAGTAGCTGTAAAAGTAGTATCAATTTCTTCAAATAATTTTCTAAAACTAACAAATTTTTTCGTATCCATTTTATTACTTTCATTATCTAGAATTGAAGGCGGTATACCACCACTAAGAAAAGAAGGTACTGTCTTATTTGGAGTTAATGCAGTAGGTTTATTTATTTGCGATGTTGTTCCTGTATTTTTCTGAGGTATACTAATATTGGATGTAGCTGCTTGTGTAGGAGATTTTCCAAAAGAATGTGCCGTTCCTGTTAAAAGTTTAGCCATAGTCATCAAAAAATCTTTAGCTTCGTCTTGTCTATCAGGAGGAAGACTTTTTGCACCATCAGTTAAAATAAATTTAATACGCTCCATCGTCTTATCACGCGATTCTGGAGGTGCTGATGTTTTAGATCCCCTTTCGTATTCTGCTTGTTTTTCAACCACTTCTTCAAGAACTGCAGAAATAGGAGTCATTATAAAATCCATATGCGCCGAAGAAACATTTAAAAAAACACGTATTAAATCATGACATTCCTTTTTATATAAAGCCACATTATATTTATTTTTTGAAAGTTCAATAGCATTTTTTAAATGGTCTACTATTAAAGAGCGTACGCCTTGTTGTTTTTTCGAATTTCCAGAAGCTTCTATTGCAGCGTCTCTATCATTTACAAGAGTTTCCCATTTAATAGACAATTCGCGATACATATAATCATAAAAATGTTTTGCCCATACAGCACCCACATATTGAGTAGCAAGTAAAAAAGCCTTATCAGCTACTACATCATTTGCCCATTTTTCTTTTTGCTGTCTTCTAAATAAATCCTTTAATGCAGAATTAAAATCCAATAAATCACGAGGAGACGGCCATCTACCACCACCAGCGCCAGATGATTGAATATATGTATCCATATCTATTTCTTCGTTGCCCTTTGCGCGTCTATATGGTAGATAAACTTCATTCCAACCAGGATCAGATATATACATTCCTATTTTAGGATTTTTCAATATAAACTCCTTTATAGGATTTTCAAGCACATCTTTGAATTCTTCGAGCCATTCTTCAGGAGATAACCATAAATAAGCAGAAGCAAAACGATTTCCAAGTGCAGGTAATAAAGGCCTTCCACCCCATACTTTACCGTTTGCTGCAGCGAACTGTCCTATACCAGGCGCTAATGTTGCATCGCCTACTTTCTTATCTAATACTATTTGATATAAAGCGGCCTGCATACCATCAGATCCTTGATTTATTTCATCCCACATTATTACCCCATGTAAATCTTTTCTTTCGGTACATAGTTTTAAAAAAGGCAATCTCTCTATAGCAATTGCAGGTAGACTTACAAGATCAGTATTATTATATGCATCTTTATAAATAACTTTCATATCAACTCGCGACGGCATACCAAGTATATCTTGTTCTGCAATACCAGCAATACGGACATCAAAAAATATAAATAAATTTTCGGTAGGAATACGTTGATTATGCATATATGCGCGTTCTTTTGCACGCCCTTCTTCACCACCAACTAAAGTAACAGGACCAAACATAAGTTCATCTTTAAAATTTTTGTCAGTAATATTCCATTCAACAAAATAATAATTTTTTGCTAATTCCTCTCTTGGTTTTGAAAATTCATCACTGTCTAATTTTACTTGTTTAAATGTAAGAGGAGGCAATCCTTTACTTGCTCTTTCTTCATTCTTCTCATCGCATATTTTTCTCGCACAGTCAATTGATCCTCTTTTTACGCCTTGGCTTTTTCCTATACCAGGAGCACCCCATATCAATAAAGGCTTAGGATCTAATTTTCCTTCATTGTTGCGTCTCATATAATTCAAATCTATAGATTCTTGCAATAACGCATGATTAAATAATCCTTGTGAATCATTATCTTTTGCAAATATAGACCACATATTCTTATCAATAGGAGGTAGTTCTTTTCTAGGCACATTAGGTAAAGGAGATGATGGCATTCCAGTATCTCGACCAAATAAAGATGTATAATCTTTTTGTAAGGCGTCAGAACTATCTTCATTTATTTTTCGAGACTCCATTAATCTTGCCTGTTTAATTTCATCATCTATAAATTTAAGTATAGTTTTTGCAAATTTTTTAGTATCGTCTTTTCTCATTATATCTCCTTTTATTCCATATCATAAACAACCATTGGAATTACTTCATCAAAAAACTTTTTACATATTTCAATAGAACTGCGCATTCCATTCGGAAGCACTATTAAATTTTTACAACCCTTTTCTTTATATATCATTTCACCGGATATTACCATATCACCATCAGTAAAATGAATAATAGCTACAGGCGATCTTTTTTTATTTTCTGGACGCATTAGATATTCTTTAATAGCAGCAAAATTAGTTGAACCTGATACACCACGAGACGCCTTTGAAAAATAAGAACTAAAATTTGTTTTATTTAATACGGTATCTTCAGTAATACCACCAGTCCAGTTTATTAAACGAATTTCGATATTATTATCTTCACATACTCTATCTGTAAATATAGCACGAATCTCCGATAAAAAGCTAGCAAGCATATCATTATCTACCGATCCTGAATTATCTACTGTCACATATATATGTAAACGATTAGCAGAAGGATCTGCTTGTTTAGCTCCGGGACGTATAACATCAGGCCCTCTACCACCATACATAACCATATCACGCCTATTCATACGTGTCCATGTTGGGGATTGTTTACGAGTTATCCAAGGTTGAACAAATTTTCTCAATCTTCTTTTCCAATCTATAACTCCTTTATGCAAAGTTAATTTTTCTTTATCAATTCTTCCCCATTCAGTAGATAATGAATTACCTCTATTTTTATATTCCTCTTCTTGACGAGCTCTCTTTTTTATATTATTAAATCTATTTTTCAAATCATCAAGAGATTCTTTTTCTTTTGATGTGTCCTTTTTTAGATGATCGTCTTGGTTATTTTGCATTTTTTTAAGCATTTCACGAATCTTTTCTTTTATATCTTTAGGCAGATCATTAAAATTATCTATATCAATAGTGCCGCCAGGTGAACCAGGGCTTCCTGTTTTTTTATCTGCATGCTTGCCTTGACCTTGACCTTGACCTTGACCTTGACCTTGACCTCCTGGCGATTCCTTACCAGCAGGAGGCGCTATAGGCCACATTGTTGGAAGTGAAGGATTATTACCAGAACCGCCGCTGCCACCGCTACTAGGTTCTTCAACTAATTGAAGATCTTTTAGTGGCCAATTTACAATATCACCAATATTAGATTCGAATAAAATTTTCATTATATGGATACTATCCCTCTCTTTTTTAATTTTGATCTTATCATTGCTTCTTCTTCAGTTATAACGCGGATTTTAGGGCCATTTACATCCAATATAACACCATATTCTTTTCTCACCGGATCATATACAGGATCGCCTTTTTGTAAAACAACAGGAGGGGTATTGCCCGGTTCAGATGGTTTGTTATCTTTATATAATCCCATTATATCTTCATATAATAATTCAGCTGACTTACCTAAAACATTATATTTAATGGTTAACGGTGGTGTTTGATCAATTTGAAGCGTAATATTTCCATCTTTATCCGGTAAAATAAGATTAGCTGGCATCGGTCTTCCATTATTCACAATCCAATAATTAATGTAAGCATCTGTTGCAATATTCCATGCTTCATGGAATCGGCCTTGCTCTCTAAAAAAGGTCATTTCAGATATATGCATCGATTCATGTATAAGAATTGATTTTACGACTTCTACAAAAACTTTACTATCTTCATTAAATTCATGAAAAATATCATCTAAGTATTGTTCGCCTACATAAAGATTGCCTGCTATATCAACAGCCATAGTGGGTTTATGTTGCCATTCCCGCGGATTATACTGCCCTCCACAATATACTCTTAACCAAATAGGATCTCTATATGCAGTAGGACTAGGATCACTATAATCCACATTATTATCATTTATCACTACAATAGTCATATTTTGTAATATAAATCCAAAATAAACCGTCTGTGGATCTTTATATAAGCTATATCGTATACTATCTATAAAATTTTGAGTATTAACGCCTTCTGTAATAAAATGCGTTACCATGTCATATATAGTATCAAAATATTTGAAATTAAGCATTATGTAACTCCAGGTCCTCTAGGCCCAGCCATACCTTCTCCGCCACCAGCAGCATTTGGTTCTTCTTTTGCTCCTACTAAATCATCGAGAGTGCCTGAGAGTTGTTTAAACATACTTTTCAATTCTTCTCTTAGGGATAAAACAGCATCTAATCGTTTATAGAATGTTGCATAAAATTGTTTTATACCTGGCTTATCTTTAATTTTTGTAATGGCTAAACTAACGGAATCAATAAAATCATCAAACATTTCCGGAGTGACGCCTTCTTTATTATCCACTAAAAGAGCTAAAATAGATCGAGTATATTCACGTGGATCTGTTTCCCTTTTTGCTTCATTATCCATATCATTTTGGCTATCTGGACTTCCTTGACCACTCGGATCGCCACCCATACCACCCATATCTCCCATACCACCAGGAGCGCCTCCTCCCATGCCAGGTAATGCACTACCTCCAGCATCAGGAGCAGGTGCCGCTGCTTGAGGTGCAGGTGCCATTCCAGGAGCATCTTGCTCTAATACAATTTTAAAATAATTTTCATATAATGTATCAAATTTTTTCATGTTACCCCTTATTGTAAAGGCTTCACAGGTGATTGACCTTGTGTTTGACCTTGCGTGCTTGATTGTGGTGCACCTGCTTGCTGTACATTTATTTGTTGTGTTTGTGCAGGGAAAAATCCTTTCTTTGCATCATATGCTAATTGCCCAAAAGTTTTAGATATAAAATCAGCCTTTCCTTTAGATGCAATATTTAATATATTTGCTACAGTATTCGCATCTGCGTTACCTTTGGCTAAAGAATCTATAAAATATGCCGCTGCTTGTTCAGGGGTTTGCTGTTGTGTTTGCTGTGCCTGTTGTTGACCTTGCTGATTTTGCGGATTGCCTGTTAATCCTGGCTGTGCTTGTGTTGCTACTCCACCTGTTAATCCTGGCTGTGCTTGTGCTCCAGAAGATGCAGATGCTGCGGTCAATACTTCATTAAGTTGACCCTTTTTTTGTAAAATTAAATCGTCAAATTTACTCATTATGTGCTCCTTTTAAATATTTATTATAAAACATATTATTTTTAACATTATCATCAGAATGATATTTATCTATAAAATGTATGAGACCATTTACTTTGCTATATTTTTTTAATTGATTTATTGATGTTGTATGATTTCTAAACTCATTTAATGTATGATCAAGTTTATTTATTATTTCTATGGTTTCACCTGTTATATTTAATAAATCTATTTTTTCTGATGTAATTAAAATAGGTATGGGTGTTTTATGAGAAATAGTTTTACATGTTTTAATAATAAACTGTTCTAATTTTTCTTTATCAATATATGTCCAAATTTCAGAAAAAATATTTGTAAAATTTGTGTTTATAAACAAAATAGTATTAACATCATTTTCTTTGATTATTCTTTCATAAATCTGATCTAAAATAGAATGTATAAATATTTTTTTAACATCTGAATTTAAAGTTTTAATTAAATTTAAATCCCCGTATATATTATATATTATATTAATAACGTGAATTACAACTTTTTTAAAAATTTCGTCAAATGATATTATAACCAAATTAGGATTATCACAAATAAACTTATCGTTATCAATTTTGCTGATCTTCATACTTTTTAAGTATAGACTCAATTAAAATATTTTCAATATGACTTCTTGAAAAACCTTGTTCTACACCTTCTACAAATATTTTATCCAAATCATCTACTATATGTGAAATCTGTGAAGCAATAGCAACTTCTTTTTGATATTTTTCAACATTAAATGCGTCTGATTTATTTGCTATCTCTAACAAAATATTAGATTTGAAAAGATTGATAACATGTTCACCTATTAACCTTCTGATTTTAAGTATATACTGATCGATAGGTTTTAATGATGCATCTTCATCTATAGTTTGTATCTGTTTAATTTTTCTGCCTTGTTCATCTATTAACCCCATTTTAAATGCGGGCATTTCATTAATAGGTTGTACTAGACGTTCAAGAAATAATGCAGCTATTACTGATTGATGTATAGATTCTTTTGTCATATTATTATATTCTACACCTCTAACATGATTTTTACTAAACGGATTATGGGGGCATCCTGCGCCTATACTAGATGATCCACAATATATACAATTTTGCCCATTTGTAATGTGGACATGTTTTTTGTGAGGTGAATATGGACAACCTGATCCATATGAAGTTGAATTGCAAAACATACATCTAGTTATCGGTTTTTTAATCATAGGACTCATAAAAATCTCCTGCAGTATTCTGCCATTAGTATTCCGTCAGCATCTTTGTGTTTTTTAATTAATAATTCATGTTGTGGAAAAGATCTACATCCTATATCCATACTGGCTTTCTTTAATTCATCGGATCCCTTTATTCCTTGGGGCAATAATGCTTTCTGCCATTCTTTGGAATCGATGTAAGAATAAGGTAGCTTGAGATATTCAAGAACGATTAAAGTCGCTTCCATCGCACGTAAAGCTGATGTAGTCGCTTGGAAACGTTGAGGGTTGACCATTGGGCGCTCCATTACAATTTTGCAATTCGTATTTTTGTATGGTTCTAAAATTTCTATAAGTTTCGCCCAATCTATTCTAGAAATATTAGCTTTCTTTTTTGTATAATTTAGTTGTGAAATAGTTGGCATTTCAATAAATATGCTATTGTTTTCATTAATTATACCGATCGTACCGGATACACCGTTATCTATTCCTATATTTATACGCATATTAACCTCTTTTTTCTATTTTAGCTAATTTAGCGTAATAATCAAGATCTTCCCATAAATGATCTGCAGCTATTTCTCTTGCTATTTTTATATTAGTGGTATGTTCTTTTTCTACACGTATTCCTTGGTTTAATCTGTTTGTAAAATTAATATAAAAATCTTCTATATCTTTAAATTTTTTACGGTATTTAGAATAGAAATCATCAATAGTTTTATGTGATGCTAATCCTCCAGGTATGTTATCATCGCTTACTTGGCCTGCACTAAACATTTCTCCTATAAGTGCAACAACTTCACCTTTTAAAAACGGATCACTGGTTAATATATTTTGTATTTTTTCTAAAATTGATTGTATATGAATATCAGTTCCTTCGATAATAACACAATCGTCTTCTTCGGTAAATGGAATATTTTGTGCTTCTAATAAATCAGTAATAACATGCCTATATTCAAAATTTTCAGTATATAAAAAACAATTAAGAACTAAATTAGATTCGTCACCAATTGATTCTACTGCAATAGTTTCCATAAAAGCTCGTTTATAAAAAGGTATTTTTGTGTTTTTGCTCTTTTTTGTTTTCTTTCCTTTTTTGACATATTCATATGGATCATTGTTTTTCATGCCTAAAACTTTAGGGGTTCGTGAATCACCGGGCGCATAAAAATCAGAATTCCCTACATCACCTCCGTGATCGCCTACAGATGAACCATTATAACCAAACGCACCGCCGGGACCACCAGCAATATTCATCTCTTTGACTATTTGTAGACCTTTTTTATAATTCATTTCTGCACCTTGCCTTTTTGTATTAATTATTTATACTATGTTTAAGGAAAAGAAACATGGATACTACGCAGTTCGATAAATATAAATCTGAATTAGAAGAAGAATTAGATCTGTCCGATTTTAATATGAAAGATGTACAAATGAGGCTTCCTGGCATTAAACATAAATGGGTTGCGCGTCTTATTGATCAAAAAATTGAATTGAGTAAACTTAAACGATTAAAATTAGATGCTATAGAAACAGTTTCTGATAAGTTTCGGAAAGAAAATCCTGTTTTATTATCTGACGCCGCACTAGCAAAACAAGCAGAAAAGCATGAATTAGTACAGAAGATTTTAGAAAAAATTAATGAAACGGAAATTTTAATAGAATATCTTGAAAAGGTTGAAAAGGTATGTAGTAGTACGTCTTTTGATATTAAAAATCTAATTGATATAAAGAAATTAGAATTAACATAATTATGCCACGAGTAATATTAGATTGGGATTCAAAATACAAGAAAGGAATTATTATCTCTGATTTTTTAGAAAATATAAGAGCACAATTCTCTGTACCTAATAAAAGTAAAAAAATGATGGGAGTTAAAGGAATGCCTACCTATCATTTAGCTGATTTTATAAGTCCTATAACCAGTACGGGAAGATTTGATATAGGATTATATTTTGAAATCATAGAATATCTTAAAAAAGATCCTTTAGATTATGAAGTGATAACATCTGAACCGCTTGCAGATATTATTTTACAATCTGCTTATCCATGGAAATTTGAATATGAAATCCCTAAACTTTCTCTTAATTTAAGACCTTATCAAGAAAGCGGTGTTAGAAGAGGAATACATTTAGGGTATGGTATATTAATAGTAGGAACTGCTGGTGGAAAAACTCTATTAATGGCATCTCTAATTCAAACTATCCGAAAATATCAACCTCCTTTTACTACACTTGTCATCTTACCTTCTAATATTATTATACAAACATATAAAGAATTTCTTGGATATGGTATACCTGACAATGAATTATCGGTATGGAGTGGTGAAAATGATTTAGAAAAAACCTCTATTATTTTAGCTAGCGCGGAAACATTAAAAATCAATCTAACTACATTCAGAGAATTAAAACCTAAAACCGAATTAGAATGGAATTCATATAATCCAAAAACGGTTATAAAACATGAAACATACGAAGAATATATAAAAGAATTCGGAAAAACAGAAAAAATAAGAAGATCTGATTGGATAAAAAATCGTAAAGTAGTTTTAAAAGAACTTTCTGATGTAGATTTAATTTTAATAGATGAAGTACATGGATTAAGAAGAGGTAATGTTATAAATGATGCTCTTAATATATTTCCTACGCATCATCGTTTTGGATTCACAGGGACATTACCACCAGATTTATTAGATCAATGGAATATAATAGGTAATATTGGTCCTATTATTCTTGATGTAAATTCAGCTATTTTAAGAGAAGGTGGATTTGTATCTCAAGTCAAGATACAGGGTATAAAGATAAATTATAAAAATCCGCCTGAATTTAATTATGAAGAAGATTATGATCCTGATTTACCCGCTAAAGCATATGGACAAGAATGCGAATTTTTATATCACAACGAATATAGAAATAAAGTCATTTCCCATATATCACATAAATTCGATAAAAACACATTAATCATAGTAGATAAAATAGAACACGGTGAAGTATTAAAAGAACAATTATCAAAAATAACCGATAAAAAAATATATTTTATTAGAGGCTCTGTCGAAATGGAAGATAGAGAAAAATTAAGATTATTAATGGAAGTTGAGAATAATATTATATGCATTGCAATGGCGCGTATATTTGCCGTTGGTATTAATATTAAAAATTTGCACTATGTAGTTTTCGCACAAGGCGGAAAAGCAAAAGTAACATTAATTCAAAGTATAGGCCGTGGATTACGGTTACATGAAAATAAAGAGTGTCTTATAATCATAGATATTGCAGACGCTACATATTACGGAGAACGTCACTTAGAGGACAGATTAAAATATTATAAGGAAGAACAAATAGAATATGAATTTAAATCATTATACGAATGAAAATTTTTCTATCGTTTTAAAAACAGATGAAGATATACATTGGTGTACTAATATTGATTGTATTAATACACCATCAACTATTGTTTTTGCCGTATCCGCAAATCCACAAATTATAATAAAAAAGATAGTATGGGATTTTGGCAACGGCAATCAATGTAAAAGTTTTACAAACAGAAAACAAGAATTGAATTGTTATGGTATTAGTTGTAAATATAAAAAATCGCACGATTCCACTATTGTTATACAGGCTTCTGTATATACTGACGATAATATGTTTACACCTCTTCCTATAACTACTACAACAGTCAATCAAAATATAAAAGAACATTATGTAGAACCAGAAGAATTTAAAAATCAAATACTTGAATATTATAAAACAAATGTATTTTCGAATGAAGTGGCAGAATCTATATATAAAATCGCAAATCATTTAGCTTTCGCAGGAAATTTTATTAACTATACTTATCGCGAAGAAATGGTAGGAGATGCTATCATAAGAATGATAGAAGCATTAACTTCACAAAAATTTGATCCTCTCAAAGGAAATCCCTTTTCTTATTTTACAAAGATTGCTTTTCATGCATTTTGCAATAGAATAAAAAAAGAGAAAAAAATACGACAAACCATTATCAATTATCAAAATGAAGTATACGGTGGTTTGAGAAGCGAAGGCATTTTACCATATAATAGATCAGATAATATGCATAATATGGATGATTCATACGATCAAGACACATACCATGAAGATATTTAAAAATAAAGTAGCTATAATAAGTGATTTGCATTTAGGTGTACATCAATCAAATAGTGTTTGGCATGATATTAGTATTAATTTTGCTCATTGGTTGAAACAAACATTAAACGATAATGATATCAAAGATATTATTATACTAGGAGATGTTTTAGATAATAGAAATGAAGTATCTGTAATAACCCTTCATGTGATGGTTAAATTTTTTAAAATACTTGAAGATTTTAATATTATCATCACAACAGGCAATCATGATTGTTATTATACTAAACGCTCCGATGTCCATTCTATAGGTACATTAAATGATTGGGAAAATATAGAAATCATAGATAAACCTTTAACAGTAAATCTGTTTAATAAGAATTTATCTTTTTGTCCATGGAATACTCAATTAAACGAAATTCCAAATAGTGATATTATTTTCGGGCATTTTGAAATAAATTCATTTAAAATGAATGGCGGGTATTTATGCGAAAATGGATTTGAGTCTAATTCGTTATTAGATAAGGCGCCTTTAATATTATCAGGTCATTTCCATTGCACAGAAGAACGCAACTATAAAAAAGGTAAAATAATTTATATAGGATCTCCATATGAACAATCATGGGGAGAAAGTGGGGATCCTAAAGGAATCTATTTGTTAAATTTACACGATAATTCGCTTGAATTCGTGGATAATCCTATTTCGCCAAAACATAAAAAAATAAGGATATCTGAATTACTTGCTATCGGAAAAATAACAGATCATATAAAAAATGAATTTAAAGGTAATATTATTACGTTTATAATTGATACTGAATTAGAACAAAAAAATATAGATAATCTGATTTCAAAATTATATGCTCTAAAACCTCTTTCACTAAAAATAGAAAATTTATTACATGAGCAAAAAATTCTCTCTATTGAAGAAGAAATTGAATTTGATGGTATCGATATTAAACAAAATATAATAGATTTTATTAAAAAGTTTGAAAATATGGAAGATAAACAAAAACATATTGAATATCTTTCTGAAGTTTATGAAAAATGTAAGGAAATAAAGAAATGAGTAATAAAATTGGTGTAGGGGTAGTAACATGCAAAAGAGAAGAATTTTTTAAAAACTGTATTAATTCTATTCCTAATGTAGATACATTGGCAGTGGTAAATGATGGTACTCCATATAGTTCATCTGTTTATCCTAAAACAATAAAAGAAATTATACAACATGATAGAAATAAAAGTGTAGGTGTATCGAAAAATGAATTATTGCGATATCTTATACAAGATGGTTGTGAGCATATATTTTTAATCGAAGATGATATGTTAATTAAAAACCCTGAAGTTTTTGAAAAATATATTAAACTCGCATCAGCAACAGGTATATGGCATTTAAATTTTGGATATCATGGGCCTGCTAATAAAAAACCTGATGGTTCAAAAAACCCACGTCTTGTCGTTGAATATAAAGACGATTTAAAATTGGCGCTTAATCCTAATTGTGTAGGTGCGGTTAGCTATTATTTAAAGGGAGTAATAAAAAATGTAGGATATATTGATGAACGGTTTGTAAACTGTTGGGATCATGTTGAACATACATACCGAATTATTAAAGCCGGATTACATCCTCCATTTTGGTGGTTTGCTGATTTGGCTGATAGTGATGACTATATATCGGAACAGGCATCAAGCGAAGTAAATACTACAATTACTCGAACACCCGAATGGATAAAAAATTTCCATGAAGGGGCGGCATGGTATGAACATAAGCATGGTTGGATTCCTACAAAAACGCCAGATACTCCTCAAGACCAAATAGTGGATATTTTAAAAGGTTTACATAAAAACTATGCAAAATAATATGAAAATTGGATTATTGGTACCCAGTAGAGAAAGACTAAATCTCAAATTAACTTTAATCAGTAGTATTATCACTTCGGTTAATGATATTAATAATGTTGTTTTATATTTCGGAATTGATGATGATGACCCAACAAAAGAGATTGTTGAGAAAATATCAAAAGCTATTCCGTTTATACGGATTATTCCAATACATAATAATGGTGAATTTATAGGGATTAATAAAATTTGGAATATACTCGCATCAGAATGTAAAGAAGATATTTATGGTTATATCGGAGACGATATGATATTTAAAACACCTGATTGGGATGTAGAGATATTAAAAGAATTTGATTCGTCTAATTGTCCGCCAGATAATATTAAGTTAGTACATTGCAATGATGGATATCATGGGGGAAAATTATGCGTTAATGCTTTTGTACACAGAAAATATTATGAAGTAATGGGATATTTTTGCAAGGATTTGTTTTTGATCAATTATTCTGATAATTGGATGATGCAAATGTTTGATGCATTTTATAGAAGAACATATAAAGGCAATATACTTATATATCACAATCACTGGGTATTTGGTGGAAGAGAAAAAGATAAAACAGCAGACCGCATGCTTAGTAATGATAATGAAAAAAAAGCAGATACTGCATGGATTAATTCTCGCAGTCAGCATCATCAAGATATTGTATTTTTAGGACAATATTTAAAAATGGAACCGGATTTTAGTCGAGTAGATTCATAATATGAAAAAAGTAATTAGCTTTAGTTTATATGGGAATATTCCTCTTTATTGTGAAGGCGCAATAGAAAATATAAAAATAGCCCGAAAATTATATCCTGATTAGGAATGTTGGTTTTATGTTGATGCAAGTGTTCCATCAGATATAATAAAACGAATAGAGAATGAAAAGGGAATTATTAAAACACCACCAAAGAATACTGGCGGGATGTTTTGGCGCTTTTATGCAATATTAGATTCAGACGTTGAATATTTCATATCAAGAGATTGTGATTCGCGTTTAAATCAAAAAGAAGTTGCTGCTGTTGATGAGTGGATTAAATCAGGCAAAATACTACACACAATGCATGATAATCCTGATCACGCAGGCGCAATAATTTTAGGTGGTATGTGGGGATGCAATAATAAAATAAATCAAATCATTGATTTACGCCATGAAATTGAAAAATGGACAACATGTTTTAATAAAGGTGACGATCAACGATTTCTTATGTCAAAAGTATGGCCTAAACTTTCTAATAATTGTATACGCCATATAGGTAATTGCCCATGGGCAAAAATGAATGTATTTGGGCCATATAACGAATTTCCAATTAAAGGTGAATTTATATATGGAACTTTTATAGGTGAACAAATAAAGGTATTAAATAATGAATCTAAATGAATTAGGTCAAAAACATAAAACAGATAAATGTGATAAATTTCATACATATAAAGGATTATCATATTTGAATTATTTTGAAACATATTTTGCACCAAAACAAAATAAAAATATAAATCTTTTAGAAATAGGTGTGCGAGGGGGAAACTCTCTTAGATTATGGAAAGAATATTTTCCAAATGGTAATATATTTGGGTTAGATATTGATCCTAATTGTAAACAATATGAACAAGAAAGAATTAGTATTGAAATAGGAAGTCAAGATAGTATCGAATCTATTAATAACATATACCAAAAAGCAAAAACAGGATTTGATATAATAATTGACGATGGAAGTCATTTAAATGAACTTATTGTGGCATCATTTAATATATTGATTCCTCTATTAAATCCGTGCGGAATTTATATAATAGAAGATTTGAGTAATTCATATAAAGACTTGACCGTTGATTCACAGCAATGGCCTGGAATGCAATATACTAGACAATTAAACGTTAATCTTAATAATGATAGAGAAGTATTAAATGCATTATTTTTCAAACTAATACAAAAAATGGATTCGTTTCAAGATGATATATTAAGCATAAATTTTCACCCTATGCTTTGCGTAATACAAAAAGGAAACAAATGAGTATACCTATTACATTTATGATACCCGTTTTTAATGAAGAAAAACGAATAAAATTTACACTCGATCACGCGACGAAATGGGCAGATGAAGTCCTTATAATAGATAAAAGTTCAACAGATAATACAGTAGCAATATGTAAATCATATCCAAACGTACGTGTTGAAACTATACCATATTCATTAAAAGGCGATGATGATTTAGTATCATATTTAAATAAAGCCAAATATGATTGGGTATTTGTATGCACAGCATCAGAAGTTCCTACAAAAAAATGTATTGAATATAGTAAAAAAATATTAGAACAAACCAAAGGAGAATTGGATTTAATAAGAGTGCCTAGGAAATATTATAGTCTCGGCATATATCACGATTTTAGTCCGTGGGGAATAAATTATTTTCCTTTTTTTGTGAATCGAAAAAAAGCGCATATACAAAACGTTATACATGCTAATTTTCTTTCACATGGAGCTCATTGTGAAGCTGCAATACCGTTTGCTGAAGATTGTTGCATACATCATTTTACCCATCCAACAGCAAAACAGTATGTAGAAGATATGTTACAATATTTTATTGTAGAGGCTGAAGAATGTAAGACAAAAGAACAACTACAATACAAACAACAAATGGCCATGAAATATATACATGATTATATAACAAATAAATGGAAGGCTGATGATAGACGAATATTTGGGCATTTATGTGCATGGGGTATTTATCATTATGGAGTAGCGTTATTTTGTTGGGAAAAGGAACACGGTTGTGATATTCCGCAACATTATCAAGATAAAATGAAAAATATAATAGATACTGAATGGAAAACACCATAAATAAATTATATAATTACTCGTGTTTAAAATATGGTGTATTATATAATTTATTAAAGGGAAAATATGCATAAAGAAATTGATTTTTTTGAAGAAGTCGGTAATTTTGTATTTACGTCTAAATATGCGAGATATGATGAAAAACATCTCCGAAGGGAAACATGGCATGAAGCAGTAAAGCGTGTAGAAAAAATGCATCTTAAAAAATATGCGTGGCTTCCTCCTGAAGACCTAGAACAAATATCATGGGCGTTTGATCAGGTAAGAGAAAAGCATATAGTGCCTTCTATGCGTTCGATGCAATTTGGTGGTAAGCCTATCGAAATACAGAATACTCGTATGTTTAATTGTGCGGTGCGACATATAGATTCTATTCGTTCATTTTCTGAAATTTTCTTTCTTTTAATGTGTGGCACTGGTGTTGGTATAGGATTAAGCAATAAATTTCTAAGCCGCTTGCCTGATTTAGTAGAGAAAAGTGATCGTACAGGTACTGTTATTACATATGTAGTCGAAGACAGTATAGAAGGTTGGGCAGATAGCGTAGAAGCTTTACTTAGTTGTTATTTGAAAAATACTGCTTACACTGGAAGAAAAATTGTTTTTGATTTTTCACGAATTCGTCCTAAAGGTTCTCCTATTAAGACAGGTGGAGGTAAAGCTCCGGGTCATGAAGGATTAAAACAAAGCCTTAAAAGAATTAAAGATTTATTAGATTTTATTATTGAAATAAAAGGACAACGTCAAATATCAACAGTTAATGCATATGATATTGTAATGCATATGGCAGATGCTGTTCTTTCCGGTGGTGTAAGAAGATCAGCCACTATAGCAATTTTTCAGCATGATGATGTTCTAATGTTAAACGCAAAAACTAATTTTAAAGTATTGCGAAAAATAGGATTTGAAAGCACGACAAATAAAAAGGGAGAGATTGTATGGGAGGGGCGTGTAGTAATAGATCCTACTTATGGGGGTGTTGACGGCCGCAAATATGATGTATCTTTGACTGAATATGAATATACTGAAATGCTTTGTAAAAATAAAGTAATTAATTGGCGTCATATAGAACCTCAACGTGCTCGTAGCAACAATTCAGTATTGTTATTAAGAGAAAAAATTACCCAAGCATTTTTTAATGAGGTGGTACAAAAAATCAAACAATATGGTGAACCTGGATTTATATTTGCAGATGACGATAAATTTTTAGTGAATCCATGTGCTGAAGTTGGTTTTATACCAGTAACTGTTGATGGCATATGTGGAACGCAATTCTGCAATCTTGTTTCAATTAATGGTAAGCATATAATAGATTTACAAAAATTTAAAGACTATGCAAAAGCTGCTACCATTATAGGTACATTACAAGCGGGGTATACCAGTTTCAAATATCTGAGTAAAACAGCAAAACAATTAACAGATGAGGAAGCATTGTTAGGAGTTTCTATTACAGGTATTATGGAAAATCCGAATATTATTCTCAATCCTGATATTCAAACAGTTGTTGCAAATTACACAAAAGAAGTTAATGCTGAATGGGCAAAAAAGATAGGCATAAAACAAGCAGCCCGCATCACTTTAGTAAAGCCTGAAGGAACTACTAGTTTAATGTTAGGGACATCAAGTGGAATACATCCGCATCATGCTAGGAGATATCTAAGAAGGATTCAATGTAATAAAGAGGACAACGTATTCAAACACTTTTTATCATATAATCCGCATGCCGTTGAGCCTAGTATATGGAGTGCAACAAAAACAGATGATGTTATATCATTTCCTTTAACTATATCAGATCAAGCTATAATTAAAGAAGATCTATCAGCTATTGAACACCTTAAACTTATATTAAGTACACAAAAACATTGGGTATTAAATGGTGAAACAAAAACCAATTATAAAAAAATACACCATAATGTTTCATGTACTATAATAGTCGATGAAAATGAATGGACGGATGTTATAAATTATATCTATGAACATCGAGAATTTTTCACTGCAGTATCATTTATTCCAAAAACAGGCGATAAAATATATAAGCAAGCACCTAATGAAGCTATAACTACACCCGAAGATGAAAATATATTTAATCTGTTGCAAAATAATTGGAAGCGGGTAGAATATACTAAAATGATTGAAGAAGATGACGTTACCGAATTGCAAAAAGAAATTGCCTGTAGCGGGGGATCTTGCGAATTAACTAATATATAAATTCGAACATGGAAGAGCAACATGCCCATAAAAAAAATATAGATCTTTTTGCTGGAAATAATTTTGATAATATTGAATATGAAATTACCCAAATAAAGGAAATTATATCTCAAATTAAAACAGAAATTTTTGATATTAAAGAAGCGTTTAATCAAACAAATAATAAAATACAACATATAAAAGAAATTATCAGTGATTCAGAGATTAATAACTAAATGAAAGAAATAGTACTTAAAAAAGCGTTTATAAAAAACTTTTTATCTATAGGTGAAGAACCAATTGAAATAATATTTGCACCTGGTATACATATTATTACCGGTGCAAATTTAGATAAAACAGATAGTAAAAATGGTGTAGGAAAATCAGCTATTGCTGATGCTATTTTCTTTGGTATTTTCGGATCTACACTTAGACCACTCAAAAAAGAAGATATTACTAATTGGGTTAATAAAAAAGAATGTAGTGTTACTGTTTCGTTTGATGTTATTGATAACGGTAAAGTAAACGAATTTGTTTCTCTTAGATCTCTTAATCCTTCTCGCGTACAATTAATAAAAAATGGGGAAGATATATCACGCACTATAGGTAAAACTAAGGATGAAATATATGATATCTTAGGTACAACACCTGATATGATAATTCAAAGTGTTATAATGAGTTTAAATGAAGCGGAACCTTTTTTATCAAAAACACCTGCAGTAAAACGTAAATTTATTGAAGATATATATAAAATGGAAGTTTTCGGTCGTATGACTGATTATATACGAAAAGATTTCAATGAAACAAAACGTCTATACGATACTGAAATAGAAAAAATTGCAGATTTCGATGTAAATATTCAACTGCATAAAAAACAACAACAAGAACAAATTGAAAAACGTAAAAGCCGCATTAATGATCTTGAAGGACGTAAAGTATCTACAATAGAAGAACTTGATGTTATAGACAAAAAAATAAAAGAAGTAGAAATAAAAAAATCAAATCTAAATATAGATCATAAAGAAAAAATTCTAAATGAAATAGAAGAATTAAAACAAAAAGATAGACAATTAGAAGAACTTTCAAAACAATATATTAAAACTATTACTATTAATCAATCTATAGTAATAAGTTTAAAAAATAAGATAGCTGAATTAGAAAAATTGACCGATGGTGTATGCATATATTGCAAACAACCGTTCTCTGAATCAAACAAACAAGAAAAATTAAATTTAATTGAACAATATAAAAAACAAATAGAAGATTGCGATCAAATTATTAAAAATGAAACAAATAATGAAAATACTATAAGACCTTCAAGAGATCGTATCGAGGATTTAAAAGATCAATGTTTGCAACGATTAAGAAATATAGAAAATATAGAGAATGAATTAAACCAATTACAAAGAGAATATCAGCAGCAGCAGAAATGGCTTACACAAGTAGATAGTGATATTGAAAAGATTAAAAATGAAAAAGATTCATATATAAATATTATTTCAGATTTGACAACACGACGTGATGTTTTAACACAAACAGTTGAAGAATATAAAAATAAATTAACGCGGCTTGAAACCGACAAATTTATTGTTTCTGATGAAGGAGTAAAAAATCATATAGTTAAAAAAATGTTAAATATGCTTAACGGTCGTTTAAATTATTATTTGAAACAATTAGATGCTCCGTGTATTTGTGTATTCAATGAATATTTTGATGAAACTATAACTAATGATAGAGGAAGAACTTGTTCATATTTTAATTTTTCGGGCGGTGAGAGAAAACGTATTGATTTAGCAATGTTATTTACGTTTATGGATGTCAGACGTAAACAATCCGGAATTTCAATTAATCTGGGCCTATATGATGAATTGCTTGATACTGCATTAGATGCTATAGGTATTGAAGGCACATTAAACATTCTTAAAGACAGAGTTTTAAAAAATAAAGAAGCTATTTATATTATCAGTCACAAAAACGAAGCCGTGAAACATGCTACTGGTGAAATAATATATCTTGAAAAAGAAAATGGAATTACAAGAAGAAAACCATATGACAGATCTTATACCGACAATGCAATATCAGCCAGTTAAATTAAATACGATGGGGAGTGTAATAGGAAAGCCGTACGGATTACCCGCTGCCACTTATGGTGCATTGCCTATTTTTACCCAACACGAACCGCCTCCACTTGAAATACCAGGTCAAGGATTACAGCGTGCACATAACTATTATGCCGATTATGCAGGATGTGGATGGTGGCGCATGATTGCACCTGAATTATTACTTAATATAAATAATAAAGCTGTAATAAATGGATTTACTACAATGGTTCTAGATCCACGTTTTTATGCGGGTATTAAATCTATTCGCGTACAACGTCAAGCAACACCAATGCAATTAGAATTTCTCAAATTTTTAAGAGAAGGTTCAAAACATCATAATTTCAGAATAATATACGAAATTGATGATATTATTATACGAGATGATATACCAGATTATAATCGTTGTAAAGTCGCATTTGAAAGTAAAGAGATAATGGAAAGTTGTCTCGAAATGATGAGTATGTCGGATGAAATTAGTGTTACTTGTCAAAGCATGAAAGAATATTATATGCATAAAACAGGCAATAAAAATATTACAGTAATACCCAATTATCCGGCAAAAATGTGGTTAGATAATCACTATGATCAAAATAAAATACAAAAAAATTATCAATCAAATAAGAAGAAACCACGAATAGCGTATATAGGATCAGGAACTCATATTGACGTTCTAAATAAAACCAATCAAAAAGATGATTTTTCACATATAGTAGGTGATATCATTTCTTCGCGAAAAGATTTTCAATGGGTTTTTGTAGGATGTTTCCCATTAGCATGTAAGCCATTTATTGATAGAGGTGAAATGGAATTTGTTCCATGGTTCCCTTTATTAGATTTATGGAAAGCATACACAACTACTAATATTCAAGCAGTAATAGCTCCTCTTCAGAATAATATATTTAATTGTGCAAAATCAAATATTAAATATCTTGAAGCGGCGACTTGCGGTATTCCTGGAGTATTTCAAGATATAGTTACATATAAAGATGCTCCTTTAAGATTTACTACAGGAGCTGATTTAATTGATCAACTTAAAACATTGACAAAAGAAGAGAATAATTATATGAAATATTCAAAGAAAGCTCGTGAATATGCAGATACTATGTGGCTTGATGATCATTTAGATGAATTCGTTGAATTATATTATACGAATATAGATGATAAAGAAAGAACAAAACTATTACGACTAAATCCTAGAGGAATAATATAATGGTAAATTTTATACAATTTAAGACAGGATATCCAGTTACATTACCTCATGTAGGTAACAGAGCCTTTAAATTTAATAAGGGAATTAATATTTTATTCGGTCCTAATGGATGCGGAAAAAGCACTATTCTCAATACTATAAAAGCATATTGTGGTATTCGAAATGCAGGATGGACAGATTTCAATCATCCTGAAGGTCTTGCAGATGCAAGAAATTTTCCTCATGCGTATGTGGCCTTATCTCCTGATCAATGCGTAGCAAATGTGATGTGGGATGGGACACCTACTTTTTATAATGATGGAGTAGTTAAAATAGATCCTAATGTATTTTTTAATAACTTAATACGCGGTATACCTAATGAATCGCATGCGGGTATTGTTTCTGAAGATGAACAACTTGATATATTAGACAATACTCCATCAACAGGACAATTTAGGGCTATTATGACTAATAAAATTTTAAATCAAATAAGAAATCCCCCTAAACTTAATAAAGACGATTCACCGTTTAAAAAATATGATTTTTGGGAAAATGAAATAAACTATTGGAATAAATTAGCCAAAACAGGACCGACTACTGTATTATTAGACGAGCCCGAAAGAGCATTAAGCATTCCTATGCAAGAAAAACTTTTTCATGTAGTTTTACCTATGTTCAAAGACTTACAATTAATAATCGCAACACATAGTATATTCGCATTAAATACTCCTGATGTGAATCTTATTGAATTTGAGAGAGGGTATTGTCAACAATGCATTAAAGCATTAAAATGGTAATCTTGTTGAAAATTACATCTTTTCATATAATATATTATTATGAATAAATTTGGCTATCGTACAGTCTGGTATGACGCTAGGAAAAAATGTGTTCACTTATGGACTTGGGATGACCAAGGAAATCGTATAGAAAAAATAGAACCGTTTAAACCATATCTTTTTGTTGAAACAACTAACAAATCAGATGCAATCTCGATTTATGGTACTAATCTTAGAAAACTAGTATTTCCTAGTCAATTTGAACGTCGTAGATATGTGAAAGAATGCGGCATTAAACGTCTTTTTTTTAATCTTAAAGCAGAACAACAATTTTTGCTTGAAACATATATGGGATTAAATGATGCTGTTGAGTTTTCGGAAAATCCATTAAAGATATATCCTATAGATATTGAAGTATATGCCCCAAACGAATTTCCGAAACCTGAAGAAGCTAAATATCCTATTAATCTTATTACTATATATGATTCAATTACAAAAAAATTTCATACATTTGGAACAAAGCCATATACAACAAATCAAGAAGATGTGATATATCATTATTATCCAAATGAACGAATAATGTTAACAGAATTTCTTAATTTCTGGACTAACGATTATCCTGATGTTGTAACTGGATGGAATTCAGACGGATTCGATATTCCGTATATTATTAATCGAATCACTCAAATATTGGGGGAAGATGCGGCTAAAAGTCTTTCGCCTGTAAATTCTATATATTATAAAGAAGATATAGCACAAAAATATGGTAAAACTGTAGGACGATGGGTAATATATGGAATTAGTGTTTTAGATTACATGGAAGTATATCAGACATTTTCTCGCGAAAAACGTGAATCATATAATCTTAATTATATAGGTAAAGTAGAAGAAGTGGGTGGTAAGACTAAATTTAATGCTACCAGTTTAGCAAAGTTATCTGAAAATGACTGGAACACTTTTGTTGAATATAATATACAAGACGTTAATATACTTGTTAAATTAGAAAACAAATTAAGGTTTTTAAAAACTATGCGAATTATTTCGCATAAGGGGTTTTGCAATCTTGAAGCTACATTAGGAAAAGTAACTGTAGTGTCTGGCGCTATTGCAGCACAAGCATTAAAACGAAATCAAATACTTTGCACCTTTGAAAATGATGATATGGGAAATTATTCTGGTGGTTTTGTAAAAGAAATACCAGCAGGATTAAAAGAAAGTGTTATTACTTTTGATGCTGATAGTTTGTACCCTAACTGTATTATTACATTAAATCTTTCTCCAGAAACTAAAATAGGCAAAGTAATGTCTATGGATAAAGAAAAAGATGAAATAATAATTAAACTTGTTAATGGTAAAGAGCATACTTTAACAAAAGAACAATTTATTAGTTTCTTGCAAAAAGAAAAAATATCTATTTCAAAAGCAAAAATATTGTTTTCACAAAAAGTAAAAGGAATAGTGCCTGAATATGTAGACGGTCTTTATGCGGAACGTGTGGCTAATAAAAACGCGAAAAAAGCAATTGAACATTCGTTAGATCATTGTAAAAAAGAATCCGAAAAATATATACAAAATGTTACGAGAATGGAACAACTTGACATTTTGCAATATACACTTAAAATTCTATTAAATTCAATTTATGGTGTATTCGCGAACAAATTCGGTCCTTTATATGATATCGATTGTGCTGCATCTATTACCAATACAGGACAAGCGGTTATTAAAGAAGCCAGTGATATATTAGATCAATACGCAAAAGAAAAATATAATATACAAGAACCTATTACCCATTATAATGACACAGATTCTTGTCATTGTTCAATACAACCTATTTTAGATCTAAACAAATATTCCTTTTGTGATAAGGACGAAAAAATATCTCCTATTGTATATAAAATAGCTATTGATTTTAATGATATATTAAATGTAAAAATTAACGAATGGAGCGCAAATACATTAAATTCAATTGATTCAAGATTTCATTTTAAAAGAGAAGCCATATGTTCAACATGTCTTTATGAATCTAAAAAACATTATATTTTGCATGTTAAAGATAAAGGAGAAAAAGAACCTCTCCCTTGTGATAAGATTAAACCTGTTGGTGTTGAACTTGTTAAAACGACAATGTCTGATACTATCAAAAAAATGATTGAAGAAATTGTTAAGACATTACTTAAAACAAGAGATAGAACAAAAACCCTTGACGTATATAGAGAACAATATGAATCTTTCAAAAAATTACAACCAGATGAAATAGCCTTTAGATCATCTATTAAAACATATAATAAATATTCCGCTCTTGCTACGGGATTTTCAAAAGGAAAAGGTACTCCTGTTGCTGTTGCCGGCGCAATTTATTATAACAATTTATTGAAAGAATATAATTTAACTTCAAAATATGAAGAATTGAAATCAGAAGACAGAGTTAAATGGTTATATGTTCTACCCACTAATCAGTATAATATTACTAAGATAGCTTTTGCGGATAAAATACCCGAAGAATTCGTAGACATTAAACCTGATTATGATAAAATGTTTAAAAAAATATTAGAGCCAGCTATTACGCGTTTATTTGAATGCGCACAATGGAAAATGGCTGATTTACAAGCGGAATATACGATTGATTTACTTGATTTATTTAAATTGTAGTATATAATATAAAAAGGAGAAATAAAATGTCTAATATAAATTTAATAACGTTTCTAGATGCAGCACAACGCACAATTATCGGTGAACTCATTGAAGATAATAATGAGGTTATTTTAATTAAAAATCCTGTAGTAGTTAATATTGTTCCACAATTAGGACCAAATGGACAACCTTTAGGTGGAATGGCTTTACAGTTACTCCCTGTATATTTTAAAGAATTTCAAGGAGATAAATCTAAACCGGCTATTTTTGAATATCCTAAATCACAAATAGTACGTATTAGTTTCGAAGGTGGTTTTGATTTCCGTTTATATGGCCAATATGAACATATTTTTAACGCTCCCATAGCAACACCTACTACAAGAGGAGAAGCTGCTCCTGTATTGAAATTATTTGATGACGAGAAATAAACATGGGCAAAAAGAATAAAGAAGAAGATGAATTAGACAGCGAAGAAATGGATGAAGAGTCTACTAATGAACCATCCAAAAAAGGAAAGGGAAAAGGAAAGGGTGCTGAAAAAACACACCAGAAAGCAAAAGCGCTTTTTGAAGGAATGGAAGAATTAAATCCATGGGGCGCTACTCTTTCTGAAAGTGCATTGTCTATTGTAGATGAATGGACAGATACGGGATCATATGCTTTAAATGCTATTGTTTCTGGTTCATGTTATAAAGGCGTGCAAAATGGTCGTGTTATAGGTTTTGTTGGACCGTCTGGTTGCGGTAAAACTCTTATTACGCAAAAAATAGTAGCCAATCATCTGAAAAAAGATCCTACAAATATTGCTATTGTATTTGACTCTGAAATTGCAGTTGATGCACAAACTGTAAAAAATCTCGGTGGAGATCCAACACGCATTAAGCATTATCCTGTTAATACAGTAAATTCTACACGTAATCAGATATTAAAAATACTCAATAATATTATTGATCTCGGATTACAGAAAAGAATAATGATTGTTATAGATTCTTTAGGAAATCTAGCAGGCGGAAAAGAAGTTGCAGATGCTGAAAAGGGTAAAGATGCGGCGGACATGGGTTTGAGAGCAAAGGACATTAAAGGCCTTTTGCGAATCATAACAATACCTGCAGCTGTCGCAAAAACTACAGTCCTTTTCACAAATCATACATATGCCGATCCGGCTGCAATGTATCCCTCTGCAGTAGAAAATCAGTCGGGTGGTGAAGGCCCTATCTATCTCGCATCACTTATAGTACAATTAGGATTTAAAAGGGAGAAAAACGAGAAAGATTATGTTGACGAAGAAATTATATCTATTGCAAAATCTGTAGGCGGCATTACAATGCATGCATTAACGACAAAAAATAGATTTATTCCTCAAATGTTAACAACCGATATTTATCTTAATTTTAAATCAGGATTAGATAGATATTCAGGATTATTTGAAATAGCAAAATCTTTAAATGTTTTCCAAGGCGGAACTAAATATTCATGCAATGGAATTGAATTGGGGTTTCGTAAGGAATTTGAAAAGAACCCTGAAGTATGGGAAAATATTCTTCTTCCTGTAATCGAACCTCTAATCAATAAAGAATTTTTATATCATTCTGAAGCAGATGCATTAGCACATGAGTTAGAAATACTGAAAAAAGAAAAAGAAATTGAAAATAATGTTGATAATATAGGCGAAAAAGGCGTATAATATAAGGATAAAAATATGTTAGTATCTCATGAAACTCCACTCCAGTTATTAGACCTTTCATTATCATATAATGATTATGATTATTGTCTCGTACATTTACTTCCGCTATATCCTAAATATTTGGAATTTTATAAAAAATCAAAATCTATGGGAAGAAGAATACTATTAGATAATAGTATGTTTGAATTAAAGGAAGCCTTTGATGCGGATTCTTTTGCGAAATGGGTAAATGAGATACTACCATATGAATATATAGTGCCTGATGTATATTCAGATGCTGATAATACAAAAAACAATTTTGAAAAGTGGATGAAGGATTATAAAGATGTGCCAGGCAAAAAAATAGGCGTTGTTCAAGGAAAAACATATCAAGAACTCGTTGATTGTTATTTATACATGGCTGCGCATGCGGATAAAATAGCAATTAGTTTTGATAATCAATATCTTATGACAACCGGATATTCATTGAACATGAATCCAACTCGTTGGCATATTCTTATGGAAGGACGATACCATTTAATAAGAGATCTAATTATAGATGGATTTTGGAAAAATAATATACCTCATCATTTATTGGGTTGCGCCTTACCTCAAGAATTTCGATTTTATCAAAATATACAGGGAATAGAAAGTATAGATACATCAAGTCCTATTATTGCTGGTATGCACGGTATTCGATATAATGAATTTGGTTTAAATGATAAAAATACTACATTATTAGCCGATTTAATAGAAGCAAACATAACAGATGAAATGTGGGAAGATATATCATATAATATTAAAATGTTTAAAACTATAAACAATATTAAATAAGGAAATAATATGCCAAGATTAACTATTAGTGGAAGCCATTCAACTGGAAAAAGTACAGTTATGAATGCATTAAAGGAGATACCCGCACTCTCAAAAAGATTTACCTTTAAAAGTGAAATTCTTCGTGATATCAAAAAAACAGGAATAAAAATCAATGAATATGGAACAGACGAAACGCAATTATTAGTGTTATCAAAAATGGTAGAATATTCCACTATTCCCAACACTATATTAGACAGATGCGTTTTAGATTGTTTAGCATATACAGCATATTTATATGAAAAAGGACAAGTTAAAAAAAGCACATTAAAAATAGCTGAAACCTTGTTCGAAAATATTCGTTATGATATATATTTTTATATAACACCAGAATTTTCTATAGTACCTGATGGCACTCGAAGTGAAAATTTAGAATTTCGTAATAGAGTTGCGGAAATATTTGAAGAATATATGGAATCATATTCTCTTAATCCTATCAGATTGACGGGAAATATCGAACAAAGAGTAAACCAATTCGTTGATGCTGTTAATATGTATGATAAATGGATAAAGGAAGAGAAAAAAGAAAAAGATAATTTCATGATGAGTCTTCAACAAAAGGGATCGTAATGAATGTCGAATACAAGAAAAAAATTAGATTATGATTTATTCGAATATATTATTGCATTCAATTGTACTGTTAATGATTTATACATAGCGACTATTATAGATAGTATCAAAATTGAGTATATAAATAATCTTCATATAAGAAACTATTTACATATTATATTTGAATTTTATAAAACGCATGGAACTTTACCAAATGCCACAGAAATAAAGGCGTATCTTATAAATGATGATTTAAAAGAATCATATAAAGATGTCGTAAAAAAATTCAAGACATTGGATTCCGAATATAATTATGATGAGCTCATCGTAAATACTGAACAGTTTATTAAAGAAAAGGCTGTTTATTATGCCGTTAAAGATACCGTCAATAAATTTGCAGATGACACAGCATCAAAAAATACTGATGAAGTATTTCAATTATTCGAAAATGCATGTAATATAAGTCTTGTAGATAATATGGGATTCGATTATTTTAATAATATCGATACACATATTAATAATTTAACAATAGTGGATAATTTTATCCCAACCGGATATTCTTGGTTAGATAAAATGTTGGGTGGGGGATGGCTTGAAGGCGGTCGCGCTTTATATATGTTTATGGGTGCGACAAATGTAGGTAAATCTATAGTATTAGGTAATATAGCAGCAAAGTTATTATTACAAGGTAAAACTGTTGTTTTATTTACTTTGGAAATGCCTGAGACATTATATTCAAAACGTATAAGTTCTCAATTATCACGTATTCCTTTTGCGCTACTTAAATCAGAGGCAGAGGAATTGCGCAAATATCTATATCGATTTAAACAAGCAAATCCACAATCACGCCTTATCATTAAAGAGTTTCCGCCTAGCGCAATTACTACTAATCATCTTAAAGCTTTTCTTAAAAAACTTAAACAAAAATATAAAATAGAACCCGATGCAGTTGTTTTAGATTATTTGACATTAATGCTTGCTCTTAATCCTGTCGGATCATTATATAGTGATAATAAAATGGTTGCTGAACAAGTACGTTCGTTATCATATCCACAAAATTTTGGATGTCCTTTTATTAGTGCAGGACAATTAAATAGAACAGGATTAACAGAAACGAATCCGGGGTTAGAGAGTACTAGTGAAAGTATAGGTATTCCTATGACAGCGGATGCTATATTTTCTCTTTGGCAAACCGAAGCGGAAAAAGAATTGGGTATTTTAAATATGGGCATAAGAAAAAGTCGTTTCGGGGTGAATTTTGGCACGCAGGCGTTTAAAATAGATTATGATACGTTAGCCATAGATGAAATGGAAGAAATATTTAGTAATAACGAATCGATACAAAATACTGATGATATACTACGACGTATAAGTAGTGTAAATTAACAATAAAAAGATAAATAATAACATGGCAGGAAATAAAAAAATATTTTGTTTTACACACTATGATTTAGATGGTGTTATTACATATTTAGTAACTAAATGGGCACATCCGGGTTATAAAATTGATGTTATGCCTCTTACGGGCGCAGATATTCGATATGAATTACAACAATGGAGATTAAAACATAATTTTGAAGACTATGAAAAAGTATTTTTTCTTGATTTAGATATATCAGAACAAAAAGATATTGTTGATCATGAAAATGTAATAATTATAGATCATCATAAATCTCATGTTGATGCTATGAAGTATGAAAAAGCGGCACCGATAGTAAAAGAATATTCTTCAGCATGTCTTTTAGCGTATAGAGTATTTAAAAAACTTTATAATACAGAATTTAGTAATGAACAAAAAACTTTAATTATCTATGGAAATGATTATGATTCGTATGCTAATGAACTTCCAGAATCTCATATGTTAAATATAATTTTCTGGAATACACAAAAATCATTTGATTCTTTTTTAGAAAATTATAGTAACGGTTTTAGACCGTTTACAAAAGAGCAACATGCAATAATTAAAATATATGAAAACCATCTTGCCGAAACCATTAAATCGTTGAAAGTATTTCAAGGAATTTACGCGGATGTAGATGGTGAATGCCGTGTAGTAGTAGCCACTTCCCTTGACGGACAAAGCCCTAATGATATATCTGATTATCTTTTAAAAACATATCAAGCCGATGTTTCTATTATTATTAATACTAAAACAAAACATATAAGTTTTAGAAGACCTAAAAACGGTACAATGAGATTAAATGTTTTTGCGAAAGAATATGCTGATGGTGGTGGGCATGAATATTCTGCGGGCGGTACTATAACTGATACTTTTTTAAATTTCACCAAAACATTAAAACCCGTATGAACGATATGTACTCAGAAGAATATGACATGGCACAAGATCATGTTCAAACTATCACCGAACGTGAATTGGATATGATTATATTGAAAATGGGGTCCTTATTATCTATTATTCAAAATAAAAAAACCAATCAAGCTAAAATGCTTTTATTTTTAGTTAAAAACGAAAAATTTAGAAATTGTTTTTTACGAATAGCAGAATTAAACAGTTTTCAACATCTTGTTCGTTGTTTAATGGAAAAGTATCCAACTTTGTGTGAATCAAAAGTCGTATCAGGGGCGTTAAAACGTGATAACAAACTTAGAAAAAAATCTCTATAATACATATCTAAGAGTATCAAGAACAGCTGAAAATAAACCATTTACCTTTAGAAAAGATTTTTCTGATATGGATCCTTCTATTATAGTGCATCTTAATAGAATTAGTAATCTGTTTTTAAAATATCCTCATATAAACCCTGAAGATTATTTTATATCGCCATATAAAATATATCCAAACGCAGAACATTTTACACTTGAATATTATGCCGGTATGGGTGCAGTAAAATCATATAGTTTATATAAGAAACAAATACAAGAACTTCCACCAGATAGTCCAGAACAAATAGATTTTATTATAAAATCATTAAAATATATCGGAGCCTTTTGTATTAAACATGGCATAAAAATTGATCAATACCCAAAATTTAAAATAGGTCTTACGTATGAATGGATGAAACAAGTTAAAAAACATGAGATATCTATCTACGTGCTAATGGAGTTCTCAGAGATAAATAATATTATAGAGGAGGTGCCTGAAGATGAACGGGAATTATTTTTAGGCGATCTTGGAAAGTACTATTTGGGTTATAAATCCAAATATATACAATCAAAGATGGCTAAGCAATTAGTAAAAGAAGGAATAAATAAAATCATTAAAATAATTAGTGAAAAGTAAGTGAAAATTAATAATAATACATTATTATATTAAATGAAAAAGGAGTAAATTATGAGTAACAATAATAGTTCAGATATCACAAGTATGTTCGACAGTATCAAGGAATCTTTGAATTCCACCCAACCATCAGGCGATTCATCATTCCGTAATTTTTTAAAAATGGAAGTAGGAAAGACATATCTCGTACGTTTTGTACCGAATATATCCGACCCTAAAGCAACATTTTTCCATTATTCTCATCACGGGTTTACCAGTCTTTCAACAGGCCAATATGTTGATGCAACATGTCCACGATCTTTTGGAGAACGTTGTCCTATATGCGAATTGCGTTTTAAACTTTATAAAACAAAGAAAGAAGAAGATAAAAATCTTGCATATATGATTCGTGCGCATGAAAAGCACTTAGTTAATGTGTATGTAGTTAATGATCCCACCAATTCAGAAAATGAAGGCAATGTAAAAATTCTGCGATATGGCAAACGTATTCAGGATAAAATTTTGCAGGCAACTGAAGGAGATGATGCTGATGAATTTGGTCCTCGCGTTTATGATCTTACTGAAAATGGATGTAATTTCAAAATCAAGGTAGAAACAGCATCAGAAGGTACACGTAAATTTACCAATTACAATAATTCGCGATTTACTGCTGCTAGTGCAATTCCAAATATGTCTGCAGAAAAAATGCAGGAAGTATATAAGAATTTGTTTGATTTAACTAAAGTATTAGATATAAAGAGCGAAAACGAATTGAATATGATTATAAAAGAACATATTCTTTGTGAAGGTGGCAAAATATCAGAAGAAAGAGAATCATCGAAAAACACTAAAGAAGAGCGTGATTCAGATGAAAAACCAGAAATCGAAAAAGACGCCCCTTCTAAAAAAGAAGTAAAGAAAGAAACATCTAGCGCATCAAATGCAACGAAAGCGAAGATAGATAATTTACTTGAAGGATTAGACAATCTTTAATTATTAAAAAATCCCGCTTCTTTAGTGAAGCGGGATATTAATTTATTATGAGTAAACTTAAAAAAGCAAACGACAATATTCCTCGTACACAGGAAGAATTAAAAGAAATCATCAAAAATGCCGCATATGCATATGAAGAATTTTTAGATGCACTTAAATTTGATTGGCGATCAGATCCTCATAGCGCGGATACACCGTTAAGAGTAGCTAAATCGTTAGTAAATGATTTATTTAAAGGATGCTATGAAGAAATGCCTAAAATTACAGCATTCGAAAACAATCAGCATTATGATGGTATGGTTTTTGAAGGCGGTATCCCTGTTAAAAGTATGTGTTCGCATCACCATTTACCTTTTGTAGGCCAAGCGCATGTTGCGTATATTCCAAGTCCTGATGGAAAGGTGATAGGGTTAAGTAAATTAAATCGTATAGTCGAATTTTATAGTCGTCGTCCTCAAGTTCAAGAATCTTTGACTATGCAAATACATGATGCTATTAAATCTATATGTACAGGCAATTTAGGTGTTGCTGTAATGATTAGCGCAACGCATACGTGTGCATGTTTAAGAGGCATTAAACATGATGGATGTGAAATGAAAACAAGTAAATTATCCGGGGTTTTTATGGATAATACAAATTTGAGCAGAAATGAATTTTATCAATTTATTGCTGACATGGGTAAAGGGAAATAAAATGAATGATCCTGTTGGAAAAATTAGACGGGATGAATTAGAAGCATTGGGTGATTTGGCTGAATATGTAGGTGGTGGTTTAACTGAAGTAGTACAATCAACAACACCGGGTGATCGTCGTAATTTATTTAAAAACGGTAATCCAGATCCGCGTAATGTTTTATCTAAAGCATTAGGAAGAAATTTACGTGCTCCTAGAAACAATCAACAGATTCCTTCTTTTTCTCCACCATCTGTCCAGCCGCAGCCTCCTGTGCCTTCAAAAGAACCTAGTATTCCGCATTCTGTACTACCGCTTACAAATGAGCAATTAGCTGCCCTTATGCAGGAAACAGGATTACCGCCTGAAGAAGCTATCGATGAGAGTACAAATATTATACCGCATAATATGGGTAAACCCCCTATTGTTATGCAACATGTAAATAATATAAAAGTAAAACCAGATACTGAACAAATGGAATTTAAGTTTGTTGATCAAATAATACATCCATTCGGATCGGTAGGTGATATAATAAATCATTTCGAAGAAAGACTAGATAAACTAGAACAATTCATTAAACTTATAAATTCTTTTATGGTTGAAAATCGTGAAAACATGAAATTCATAAAAGATAATATGAGAAAAAAAAGAACATCAAATCAAAATATGGATTCTAAATGAATTTAAAAAAGTTAAATGAAAAGGCACAATGGAATAAACTTCCTGATTCAACATTTAAATCTAATATAATTGATGTTATTTTAGAACAAAATGAAAAAACAGAAAAATTACAAAATATTATCGTACGGTTAGAAGAAGAATTGCATGCAATAAAACAACAATTAAAAATAACTAATTTAAAAAATATAAGATTAAACCAAAATTTAAAACAAGTGCAAGGAAATAGTAATGACATTAACATTGAACAAAAAAGAGATAATAGAACAGTTTTTAAATCCTTTAAATAGAGTTTCTTCTGAATGTAGTTTAGCTGTTAATTCTGAAAGTATTTCTACATTAGTAAATGACAATACAGGGACTATTATTTTATATAGTAAAATTAAAATTAAAACCGGTCTTTTAGATAATGAAAAGGTTAATTTAAATTTTAAAGACCTTCGAAAGCTTATCAAAATTTTTGAATGTATTCAAGACGAAAATTTTGAAATAAAAACAGATGATGATGCAAAAGTCATTAGCCATAAATCACCTACGTTATCGTTTAAACTATATTTAGTCGCGGATAATGTTATCAAAAAATGTGAAGCTAATCTAGAAAAAATTAGTAAATTATCTTTTGACAGTGATTTTGAATTGACATGCGATAAAGCGCGCGAAATAATTAAAGGCAGTATATCTACCTCGAATGCCGAGAAAGTCTACTTCTATACAAAGGACGGCGCGGTCTACGCAGAATTAACCGACAAGGCTACGCAAGAAGTAGATAGTATAACATTTAATATATCCGACAAATATAATGGATCCGATATTACAACACCATTACCCTTTAATATGGAAATTTTAAGGTTGATTAATAGCGGAAAATATGATAAAATGACAGTAAAGATTAATAACACATATAAAATACTTTTATTTGAAATTTGTGATGCGAAAATAATGTTTAAATATATTATTCCTGCATTTACAAAATAAACCAAGAAACAATAACAACTAAACAAAGGATAAAAATGGCTAACAAACTGACTACATTGGGTTATTTCAAAAAACGTATGCGCGATAGTGGATATATGGTGGATGATCTCTTTCGCAACTATTCACCAACAGATCCGCGTGTATGGACTGTTATTATTGACCCGGGCGTAGCAAGTATTTTATGTACATGTTATGTTAATGCTAATCAAGAAGATTTGAAACAATCCCAAATAGGTGATTTTTATTTCGAATTATACGACGGTGGACAATTCATACCGAATAGATTTGTAATAAAAACAAGTTCTATTGAAGTTTTAATAGAATATTTAGTCAAATTTAATATTGATAATAAAGCATTTCAATATAATACAAAAACTGTATCTGAATAAGGGTTATTTCCGTCTAGTCGACTATAAGTATTTGTATGAAAAACCCTAAAGATAAAAACGATTTTTCTTCAAAAAATCCGAAAAAGAAGACGGCGAGAAATAAACAAAAAAATATTTCAAATTCATCTATAGATTCTGATGAACCTATAGATGAAAATGCTACGCGTCAAGCAATAACAGAATTGCTGCAAAACAGTATTAACAAATATGCTAATACTGTGGATAATCAACTCAAAGAAACAAGAGAAGATTTTGAATGTTTGCCTGTTATTGTATCGGAATTTCTTGAAAACTTTATTATTATAGGGCACACTTTAGATGGACAACGTGTGGTTACACGATATACATCAACTCCAGCCGGTCTAGACGGATTAACAGAATTATGCAAAAAGGTTCTTGTACGTATGGTAATACAAGAACAGAGCGGGCAATAATTTTAAGCAGGAACCCAAAAACCAGGGCATTTCATATTTCCTGCGGGATTAGGTTTATTAAGAGCTTGTTGGGAATCTCTTACCTCATCACATGTATCTAATAAGGTCCATGGCGGCGCTTTAAATCTATGCGTATGTGCACGCGGACCATAACCTATTTCAGTCATATACCATTCCCATGGTGTTGTGGAATGAAGATATGAAAATTCGCCTTCGACATGCGCGCCGCCTACTACTTTAAGATTATTTCTAACACCTAATTGACCATCAACAAGAACAGCAGCCCGTTGTTCTTTAAATGGATGTAGATTAATTATATCTGCCCGTATTTCAACTCGATTATCACTATTAATAAGAAGTTCATGTTTTCCTACTAAATTAAGTGATTCTGATGAAATATTCATTATAGTACCATATATATCAAGAGGGCCCGTAGTTTTAATACGTATACCTTTGCTTCCTACATTTAATGTATATTTATTTCCAACTGTAATATCCCAATCACCACCAGGTACACTATCTACATCAACATATTCAACTAATGGGCAAGCCGCCATAGACAGATACGTACCTGTTTTTCCAATCCATACACCCTCATCACGTATTTTACCTTTTTTATCAACACGAAAAGATTCCATACCATTAAATACAGTGCCTATTGTTGTTACTCGATTACCCGTAAGCATTTCAATATCATCACCACCATTACCGAATTTAGCTTCTTGTTCCGTAATTTTTTGTTGATTTGATATAATTTTTTGTGGAAGTATACTTTGTTTTAATGGATCCAATCCGTAATTTCCGTCTTGCGACGAAGGACTCTTTCCGCTTCCATTACAAGTAATACAGGGTAGGGCAAATTTAACTCCTGAACCACCGCACACAGGGCAGTTAGCAGGGGAACCTATTTTCGTTTGTAATGGTGAAGTGTAAGGAGAATTTGATTCCGTTCTTGCCGTTTCGAATAGTCTTTTATATTGATGAGTATCCCTCATAATATTTTGTATTTCTAATGCGGTCTGTCTTTTCTTATTAAAATCTCCTAATTTAGTTATACGATCTCCATCTATAATATTTTCTTGATAGTTGGCAATATAATTAGATTGATTATGGCGAATAGTTAAAAATTGATCTCCTAATACTAATGTCTGATCATTATTAGTCGCAAGGCGCGTAGTAGTATTATTATTGAATTCAAAAAATGATCCAGAATAATGAGTCATTTTTAAAACTTCAGCGAGATCAGTATCAATCATTTCAATTACATGTTTATTAGAATTTATAACATGTTTTGATCTGAATGTTTTCATATTATGATCTAAATCCGATTTTTCTTTATCAGATAAATTTTCATATGAATCAGGATAATCCGGCGATATAAATTGTTTATTATTGGGATCTGATGATTTTTGTGCAGTATATATTCGTTGCCAATCTTCCATTCCTTGCGATGCAGCAAACACTACGGGATAGTTACAATCTCCTCCGGCAAAAAAGACCCAAACATGCGCACCAACATTTGGTATAGTAAACGTGCCTCTTGCTAAATTAGAATAATCGGCAGGAGCATATTGATTTGCATTAGGATTTACTAATCTATTATGGGAAGAATCTGTTTTATCAAAAGCATCCGAAAGACGATTATCACGAGTATAATTTTGCGAAGGCCTAAATCCTTCTATCATATTGTCATTTTCCCAATAATTGGAATCGGATGACGTGCCCTTATTCTTATACGCGTTATATCTTCCTGATGATGCTCCGCCAAACGTCGGAAGCGCGATTTCCGCCCAAGGAAGAGAGTCTTTTAAATACTGCAACACTTTTTGCAAATCCGGGTTAGTTTCCTTATCTAAAAAACTAAAATGGATGTCTTTACTATCTTTAAAGGTCTTATTCCAATCTTCATATAATGTTGCTGCAATATGGGGAACAAACACCTTTACTCTTCCACGCCTTTCCGGATCATTGTTTTGTATTACAATGCCCAAATAATTACCTAAATATTGTACTTCATTCACTCTGTATAATCTCCGGTTTCAATACATCATTATTTATATTATCAGGATTTTTAAGCACCTTTTGCCCTGAATTATCTATATCTGCTTTTATATTAGATAAACGTCGAGGAAACGTTTCTTCGATACCTAAAGGAGATTCAAAACGGGCATTAACTGTTTGTGCCTTACATGAATTGATTAATGGTGTTAAATGATTTACTAATTTATACACATCATATCCGCCACTCTTTAAATATGTGATAGCATTATTTTTACAAACATCTTTACATGCAGCAATACGTTGACCGTGATACCAATCATTATTTAAACTTACACCATGGCAAACAGATGCATTAATCGGTCTTTTTTGTACTTTTTCATTACCTGTAGATGCTGATGTAGAAATTCTAGAATCCCAAATTAAATTACGACCAATATATCGTGTTGTTAATTGATTAGAATTTTGTATTAATTCCACTACACCTGAATCTAATTTTTGGCGCATACTTTCACGAATATAGTGTGGTGAAGTATACGATATGGATTTTACTTCATTAGTAGTAATAGTAGGGGCTTTTGACCAAAACGTAATATCTACAGCATCGGGGCCTGCATAATATAAAATAGTATTAGTTCCTATTATCTCGGAATATGGCATTTGCCAATATCCTAAATTTTTTAATTGTTTATCTACTTCTGGATGTAATCCGGTCAATAATCTAATCCAGTTTTTTAATTCAGGAACTTCTTTATCGTTTAAAGTTTCATGAATATCCTTTATTGCGGAAAAAATTTCATTTATTGAATTTTTTTTACAATATGCTCCTAATAATTTGACTATCTGTGATATATCATTTTTAAAGGGAGATTCAGAAAGAGTAGAAATATTATTAGGTTTTGGTTGACACCTAATTTGATCAATAACACATCTATCAGCGTTTTTTGATTGAAGTTTTTGAGGTAATTTAATTATAGGTACGGCTTTTCTAGATTTTAAATCAGCTGACCTCATTTCATATATTATAACATTCGGATGTATCATGATATTGAAACTCCCACTAAATTATCTCCAAACGACATTGTTATATAAGTATCAACATATGCATTTTCTAAATTATCTATACTAAGTTGAGATGCGGCCGCAGCTACCTGTATACCCACGTCTAATGCAGAGGTTAATTCAAATTGTGCTGAATATGTACCGTTGCATGATCCTGTACATGTTTTAGAACTTTTCGAGCATTGTGTTTGTCTATCAAAAGTCCATGATATAGTATTAATAATTTCGTTAAGCATACAACTCAATGATCTTATTGTAAAAGCAATTTCCTTTAAATCCCACATTCTATCAGCTAAGTCATATAAAAATTCGCCAATTTGTTCAATATACTGACCAATATCTTTTATTATATCTGTAAGGAATCCTTGAAGAGTAGTTAACGCATCTTGTACTGCTTTGACGAAATGGCCGGCAATATCAGCCTCTCCAGATGTTTTCGCCCAGTTTATAATCGAATTAATAAAATCCTTTATTGATTTATATGTTTTTGCCACCCATGCAATAGCAGCACCTATTTTTTTGGTTATATCCGCTAATGTAATTTCAGATAAATGCTCAGCAAACATTGCTATAGTCATAGCGAACGATTGACAAGTAAGACTCATATTCAAGAAAGTTCTTTCTAATGAATTCAACAATGATTTATTACAAAAACCCAACATTTTTAATGTATCCTGTTCATGCTCTTGTTTCCATTTTTTTACATTGCCGCTACAACCACGTTTAGCTGAATTACTTTCTCCTCCACTACATGATGAAGAAGGAAAAATAGGAAAACATGAGGACACACATGCATATGTAGTTATTGGAGTATTATATTCGTAAGATGAAAGGGTATTATTAAACGAAGAATATCTATACACGCATGCTGATACGCATGAAACTATACACCAATCATCTTCACCTGGTGCAGGTGCGCCACTTTCCGTACATATATAATTTACTATAGTATATGGTGGATAATTCGCATATATCATTGCTGATATTGTATATAATAACGAATCTCGTTGTTCTTTTGATATATTTGTATTACACGTTGCCATTATTCAATACCCTCATTTACAGGTAATTTATCATATGCGTGAACCTTCACCATTGTGATATCATTTACAAATTTTTGTTGTTGTATTATGTGCTTTACGTTTGTAACTAAATATTGTCCGCATATCTGATAATCATATATAGTCTCACTTGTAGTTTTTGCTCGATCAACACCTATAAAAGTTCCCGCAAGACGATGTGTAGAACCTGTCATACGTATAACTAAATTCTGATTTAAAAATAAACCTGCATATAATATTTTTCCTCTACCATCAAGACTTCTAACATATCTATCATTTTTTGGATCTAATGTAGATATAGGAGAAAATTGAGGATCGATACTTTTTTGTTCTGTCTTTGTTTTATTCATTGCCATTACAGGATATTTGCCCGGGGATAAAACATACTCAACATAATTCTTTTTAAAATATTTTTCTTTTACGTTTTTGATTTCATTTTCTTTTGCGTCTACATCAAATTGTTTTTTCTTATGCCAATGCGAATATACAGGACGTGATATAAATGCTTTTGAATTATCTAAACCTGATGTTTGTGAAAATCTATAATTACGTATTTTATTAAATTCATCTGCTTTAATATCTTTAGTAAATGAAACATTTAAATCTAAAGGAGCTTTAGACGGAGTTATTACTTCTATATCTTCGGATACATTTTCTTCAAAAAACATATGTTCTATTTGCAATTCTTTTGGTTCTGAAACACCAGCCTTTTCAAAAAATTTCCATACAGGAGTTAGATTAAATTTTTTATCACCTCTATTCCAATCTAATATGCAAATATCATATTTTCCATCATCACTTATTTGTTGGCTTAATATATATTGCATGCATTCCCAAATAGTCCAATCAGCTTTTGCTGTAAACTGTATTTTACTTTTTCCCCAATTCCATTTATCGAAATCAATATACTTTTCATATCCTGCTTCATACAATAATGATGCAAGAGCTTCGCCAGTATACATAGATCGTTCTAAATCTGTTGCGTGTGCTATGGGTTTTGGGCAAGGAGGGTTGCCTGTATATGATGTATATCTTTTACCTGTTGATGTACACCATTGAGTATTTTTTTCTAATAAATTTTGGAATTTCTTGTCCCAAAAATATAGTTTTTTAGCTTTTAATGTCATATCAGAATGAGCTAAATCTTCAACGTCATATATAACCCCTTCAAGCTCTATTTTCCATATTTTATCTGGTAGTACACCCTTCTCTACAATAGGTTGCATTTCAACTAAAATCTCATCACGGGCGTCTGAACGTAGGTAATAAAATTGATTAAAATCTTGCGCTCTTTCAAATGCCTCCATACGATTATCTACTATTATATATCCACGCAACGGCCATGATAAAAGATCGTCTTCTACACATAATATTTTTATTGCACGTGTAGGTACTTCGTATTCTTTTTGACTATGATTAAAAAGAACTACTTTATATTTCCATAACTGTTGTCCTATTAATTTTGTATCCGCTGTAAATATATTTGGAGTTGAATCAGAGGTCGAACCGCCTGACGATATATTAGTAGTTGGCGGGTTTAATATTTGAGGTGGACTAAAATTTTCTAAAGAATTATTAGGTATATTTGATTGTTCACTAATTACAGCATCAAGTCCACGATGCAAAACATCTGAAGTATTAACACCATTATTAGTAACATTATTAATTTGTTCTTCTGTATATGTTGCCTTTTTAGCTGGCACTATCCATGCAGTACCTGTATCATTTAAAATAAGATCATTGCCATCAGGACCCTTCGGGGGAGTTAATATTGATGATGTATTTTTAATGGGCGCATTAATGGGAGATAAAGGCGTAGCATTATTTGAATTTATTTGATTAACTTCAGATTTTATATTTAATCCAATTAAATTAGAAGAATTAGGTGTTGTAATTTTTGAAGGCATTTTAGTCCAATTTGATATTATTTAATATATTCTGTAAATACATAGGCTTTAAAACCTTTATTTCAATACCCGGTGTCATTGCTGCAAGCGGATTAACAATATTATTGAGAGCACAAATAGACCACCATAAAAAAATACTATTATATATTTTCCATGATATCAGAGGCCATGTATCATTAGGTTCTATTACATATATATTATATACGTCAGGATTTAAATCAGCAGGAAAATTTATCGTTCGTAATAAGTTATAAAAATACCCTATTTCAGAATCTTCATAAACATTAAATATATTTTCATATTGCTGAGGAGATAATGTATACGATACATCAGTTAATTCATTTTGTTTACTCATTGGTCTACTCCTTGTCCTGTAAATACACGAGTAGTTATATTATCAAGACCCCCATTTCCGTTTATAGCATCATCCCAAATAGATTTACTTTCATTAATTAATTCAGTAATTCCTATAGTTACTTCCCATGCATCAGGATATATATAATCTCTTTTTGCTTTCGTTCCTATGAGGCCGAATTTATTTTTATTCAATGTGCCTTTATTATTTACAACAAAATTAGATACAACAGCCGCAGGACTCCAACGAACACCTGGGATATATATTTCATAAATTAATGGAGGTGTTATTGATAATGATCCGTTCATACCATGTAAATTATCTCGGATAAATGATTCAAGAAATCTTTGATTTTTTATTACATTTTCTTCTATTTCATTAGACAGTCCGTTACCTGCATTTGTGTTTATTAAATTAAAAGTAAAATTATATGAATATGGATTCGATCCTGCATATGCTTTAGGAAATAATATACCCGCAGCAGGTAATATAGTTTTTGCAACAACTTCAGTAAAATCAGTTAATTTTTTTACCTCTTCTCCTAGTGGACCATTATTTTCTTCCCATTTTTGTGTGGTATTATGGTGTGATTCACTAAAGTATGGTAGTTTATATACATTCGAGGGTTTGCCTAAATATAAAGCTTCATATGGATTGCCCAAATCGCTTAAATTTTTAACACGAGTTAACCAACGCGTTATACTTGCGATAGTAGAACTCCATGTTTGTTGCCAACCGTACATTTCTATACAAGGCATTTCTTGCAACCCTATACTATTATACGGAGATGTAGTCCAACAAATATCACCTCGTGTAAAATCAAATACTTCAGCCATTTAAATCACCACATATCCTTTTCTAATTCTATCCCATGCACGAGAACGTAAAATATATGCAGGATCACGTGTTTCTCCTGCGTTACCTGATATCCCACCTAACGTGCCTTCCATTGCAGGGGTCATATTATGCTTAGATGGTTGTAAATTAGTAACAATAGTATTCATTACACCATCCATCTTTTTAATTAATTGATGCATTTCATTCTTTAACTGATTTAAGCTTTCGGTATTATGTCCTTTTTGCTCTTTTACCGCAGTTAATAATTTTTCAAAATTTTTGTCATTTTTAGGTATAATAGTATCTAAAAATTCTTTTTGATTGTCATCCTTTTTACTGATATTAATATCATTTATATTCGACATATCTTTTCGTAATAAATTCAATTCTTTATTAGTAGATTTAATATCTTTATATGTTTGTGTTTTTAATCTGCGTGATTCGTTTACATCTTCTTGTTCTTCTTTTGTCAATAATCCAAGAGATTCCATATTAGCGGTTTTATCGCCTGATGTAATTTCAGTTACTATTTTTTTATTACCTGCCTCAACTTTGCCAGATAAATTATTTGTTACAGGTAAATTGGCCTTTTTTGCCGCTTCTTTTAATTTTGATAAATATTCTTTTTGTTCTGCCTGTACTTTTTTAAATTCAGATTCAGTATCTTTTTTCTTTTCGGATTCATTAACTTTTTGAATAATGGAATCGTCTCTTTTTTCTGTTTCTTCTGATATGCCCATCATTTTGTATATAGGATTTTTAACAAATCCAGGCAAACCTTTAAGTATGTTTTTAATTTTATCTTTTACAGCGTCTCGCACTAATTGGGAAAAACTTTTCGTAGGCGCATTTTTAGCTGATTTATCTAATGTTTCTTTATCGAAAATCCATCCTAAACCTGGAATAGCTCCTGTAAGATATAGGCCAGCCATTTTCCAATTACCCGCAGATAATGCACCTAGTGCTTTTGATATTTTTATAAAGTTACCTATAATAGGGATGTCTTCAAGTTTTTCCGTTAAAAATTTTCCTATATTTTTGTTGATACCGGATTGACCTGCCTTTTTTGCTCCTCCTGTTTTAATATCTCTTCCTGCATTAAATAAATCAATAGCAATAGCAATAGCAGTACCTGCACCCGGTATTAAACTAGCAATTCCAGATGCGACATCTAACATACCACCTATAAAATCCCCTTTAATAATTCTTGAAATTGCAGATCCTATACTTATAACGGTTCCTATTATAGGAAGTTTTTTCATTATACCTTTTAAGAAAGTCCCTCCCGTTTTTATAAGACCCGCTATTGCACCACGACCGATTGAAGTGACAGATTTTGCCGCTCCTTTACTAAATATTCCGACTAGAGATGAAAGACCTTTTAAAGCACCTTTAAAAATATTTACTAATCTTTTTTCGAGTTGTGGTAAAAATGTTTTAGTTAACATTTTTCCAATATTAGCCATAATATTACCCACAGCCTTTTGCAAACCTTTGAAAGGACCGTCATTGAAAATACTTATAATAGATGAAAGCAGTCCGCCACCAAGGAGCCCTACTCCAACCAATCCTAAAGTAGCGAGTATTCCTAATCCTGCACCTTTTTTATCATTTTCCTTTTTTGTTTCTATTTTGCTTACTTTATCCATTCCAGGTAAACGTGAAAGATCCTTTAAAGCGCTATTCGTAAATCCGCTAACTTTTACGTTAGGTTCTTTTTCTTCGAGACTTCTAAATCCTTCCTTATTATGAGATGATATTTTTTTATCGTCTGCGTCTGTTTGTTTATTTTGATTAATATATTTGGTTATTTTATCTAATATATTCCTCTGAAGTTTACTCCAACTTCTACGAGTCAGAAAACTTGCTTCTGGAGGTACTCCCATTATATCGTTTAAAGATAACGGCCCTTTAAATAAAATTTTTCCTTCAATAGATTTTGATATACTATTTAGTATATTCCTCTGAAGTTTACTCCAACTTCTACGAGTCAGAAAACTTGCTTCTGGAGGCACTCCCATTATATCGTTTAAAGATATTTTTTGTTTAAATGTAAATCCTTTTGATATTCCTTTATTTATAGCTTCTAGTATCTTATCCTGAAGTTTACCCCAATTTATATAACGACTACGTGAAAAGGATAGAAATTGTCCAACCTTTCCTGGTGGTTGAAATATTTGCCCAAGACTCATTCCGTCTTTAAAATTAAACCCCTTTTTATCCGGTATACCTTTATCTATAGCATCCAGTATTTTATCCTGAAGTTTACCCCAATTTACATATCGACTATAAGAAAATGATAAAAATTGTCCGACTTTTCCAGGTGGTTGAAATATTTGTCCAAGACTCATTCCATTTTTTAAATTAAATCCCTTTTCACTTAGACTAGATACACTAGTGTTTAATGCATTGAGTATTTTGTCTTGTATATTACTCCATTTCATATAACGACTACGTGAAAAGGATAGAAATTGCCCAACCTTTCCTGGTGGTTGAAATATTTGTCCGAGACTTATTCCATTAGTTTTAAAATCTATTTCTGATGGTATTCCTTTTTCTATTTTATCAAGAAGGATTTTTGTAAGTCCCTGAAAACGTTGTCTGGATTGAAAATTCGATTCGGTGGTTTGTCCTAAAATAGAATCTATACTTAATGTATTTTTCTTTGCATCAACGGACATGCCCTTTCCAATATCCGCAATCTCTTTACGAATATTTTTAACTGTTTTATCTATATCTTTTTCAAGACCAACACGAATATTGTCATTAATTTCTTTACTAATAGATTTACCGTCTATTTCAATAGCGGAGGATTGTATTTTAATGTTTTGGAATTTACGCTGTAATTCCACTAAAATAGTATCAGCAAAATACTTTGCAAAAGATTGATTTTCCTTTAATCCAATCTGTAATAACTGCAAAATATCTTGCTTATCAAAATCAGTAGAAGTATTGGTAATGCCTAATTGTTCAAGAATGTTATCCATAATATTTTAAATATTTATGAACTACATGATTCCTTGTGTATTCATTGCAGTGGGAATATTTGCGTCAAGAGCGTTATATTGTCCTTGAACTTTTGATTTTTCTTGTTGTTCTTGTTCCCAGTATGCCCAATAGAGTTTACGATCCATCGGATTTAATGACTCAACATATTCAGCAGAAAAATTACCGTGTTGAACTAATCTATATATTTCTTGATTTACTACATGTAAATTGTCGTTAAATAATAGTTTTAAGAAATCGTAAAAAAATTGCCATCAATCGTTAACCTCCTTTCATACTTTTCGCCTTTAAATTCAAAGTTGATTAATTCGATTTTATCTATTTCCTTACGTACATTATTAATATAGTTTATTATTTCTTTAAGAAGGGTCGTTTTAAACGTTTCTACTACTTTAATACGATCTGATGTTTTAAGTTGCGCCCAATCAATAGGAATCAATTTTTCGTCTTGATCTTTAATAAACACTTTACTTATATATTTTACTATTTCGCTTACAAAAGCATCTCCAATTGTTTGGCGAATTTCTTCTACGTTTTCTATTTCTATATTTGTTGTATTGCTACGAAGATCTTTTTCTACTTTATATTCAGAACCGATTGTAGGTATAGAACAAACTAATTTAAAATACGGATCTTCAAGAGTTTGGGGACCTATATCAATTAAAACATTTAAAGCCATATTAAGAATTTTCGATGCTTCTAGTCCTACGTTAACCTTCGAACCGTCCTTCGTGGTAACTTCCACATCAATCTTATCCCCCACACTTTTCATTCGTAATCCAAGAGCCAAAATTAGTTTATCTATAATAGTTAAATTATCTATATCCACTAAAGGATCTTGACAATTTTCTTTTAAAATTTCCCTAAAAGTAAATATAAATTCTGTATTATAGACTGGCGAATCTATAACAGATTTTATAAGTCTTTTTTGCTGCGAGGTATTTATTTCATTAAAAGGAACTTCTTTCTTCAATGATGGAATCATAAAATGAGAAGCATATGCAATTTCTTTGCGTTTAATTATTTTATTTATTTGATCAATCGATGTAATCGGTTTAATAGTTGATTGAATTTGATCTATACTAACTGGTGGTACATTATTAATGTCGTCCATAGGATTCTCCTTATTTTTGCATAAGTACTTATAAATAGACGGGAGTTTTCAACTATGCCCATTAGAATAAATGACACTAATACTTCGATACATAAATTATTTTGGAATGCAGTTACTAATAACGGTTCAGATTCACTAGCATTATCTCAATTATGGTTATGTGGTATTAACACGGATAAATTTAAAGTTGTACAGAATCAACTTAACCAAATTGATATGTATGAAGAAGGGGCATGGAATAGGGGATTTTATCAAACATCACAATTTGATATTAATAATGCGGTAATGCATGGAGAAAATTGGACAAGTGTTAGTCCTGCTGCAGGAGCGCCCGGTATTTATATGTGGACTCGTGGGGTAAATTTTATAGGAGATGGATTTAATGCATCCCGCGTAGGAGTTTCACAATCAGGAGCTATAAAAGGATTAGTAGGCGATGGTCGTACAGATTTATCCACATCTAACATTACCTTTCTTGAAAGCAATATTTCTTTTGTAGATGGTATTTTGCGTCCGTGGTCTGTTTTAGTCGGATATCGTAGTCTTAAAGATATTAGATTAAGATGTGATATCGAATTTTTTTGTTTGCAAAAATGGTCATTAAATGAACCATTACATATCAGAAAATCAATGTTATTAAAAAATGCTGCTCCACTTAATATAGATGCAGAAGAATATAATTATACAGGGGATAAATTAATTGAAAGACAGGTTCAATTTGTTTTCGATCGTTATGAAATGAGAGTTTATTCTGATGTACCAAATGAAGAAGATTCTCCTATTAATATACCGTTTGAATATGGATTCGAATCCCAACAATATTTTGATCCACTTATATCAAACGGCGGTGGAGGAAATCAATCAGATATAATAGATTCTCCTATTATTACTATAGATAATATAAACCCTCCAGAAGCAAATACAGAAGGAAATATATCATGGGAAGAATTAAGAGATTTACCTAATTATTCACCAATCTTTTTTATAGATATACGCAGATTAAGAAGAGAAAGATTACATATACATTCAAATCAACATCGTTATCGTGTAGATCATTATGCAATACTATCTGATATAAATCCTAATTTAACTGATAGTGTTTTATTAGACACGTTTTTAAATCCATCTTTAATTGATCATCCTGTCATAACCCCGGCAATTAATGTAAATGATATAGATGCTTCGAATATTAATTATAATTTACAAAATAACCAAGAAAATAAAAATACTGATGTAAAATATACACAAAATATTAATAGCGAAAATACGTCAAATAATATAGAAATTAATCAATTGCCTGTTATTACTGATGAGGAAACTTCTATAGAAATTAATATAAATGATGATTATACAGATTCAGTAGAGTCTCCAACATATCATAAAAATATAAATAAAATAAATAGTGAACCTACATTAATTTATAATAAAAAAGTAGATATAGGAGATACTACACCAGAAATACAATGGACGCGCGGAGAACAAGTGACGGACGAAACTTCTATAGAAATTAATATAAATGACGATTATACCGATTCAGTAGAGTCTCCAACATATCATAAAAATATAAATAAAATAAATAGTGAACCTACATTAATTTATAATAAAAAAGTAGATATAGGGGATACTACACCAGAAATACAATGGACGCGCGGAGAACAAGTGACGGACGAAACTTCTATTATATATGATATACATTCTTATCAAGAAGATTCGCGCGAAGTTCCGACTATTATACCCGGCAACAAACCGATAGATAAAAGCTAATTTAAGCAAAAAAAAACCGCACAATTATGTGCGGTTTTTTTTGTCATTTGCATTATACGCCTAGAATTCTATCATTAATAAATTCAGGTTGCCACCACTGATATGCGAGAGTTGCCTGACATGTTACCACATTACCATTTAATGTAGTATCATATGCAATTTCTCCTACATTTTGTGGCCATATACCTATTAATTTTACCGCACGTGCGATAGATCCATCTCTGTTTAAAATAGCAACTAACGCAACAGTATCGTCACCTTTAGGCGCGTATGCACCCACGCTATTACTTGCATCGTTTGGAAAAGAATTAAAAATTGACTTTTGCCAACCTATAAGCTTTTCACGAATATTCAACTGCGCATCACATCTAAACATAACATTCCATGCATCACTACCAGGAAACATACCGCCGCCAGGAATATTGAATGATAATCCCATAAACGGAACTGCTTGGTTTGCTATTGAATAGCCTGGAAGGACGGCTGTCGTAATGTATACGTTATCATTTTGATCCAATACACCAGGACCGATTGATAAAACGCGCATTTGAAAATCGCGTGAAAAGTCACGGGTAAACGCGTTATTATAAAACGCGTTTATACCCATACTATTTGCTGATTGATATGCTCCTGAACCCATAATATATTCTCCTTTTAATTACTTACTAAAATCATTACACTAACTCATCGAATCTCTGTCCCGTACGTGTTGCAATAAAGTTAATTAAAATATATTCTGCTACACGAACAGGTTTAATATAAACGTCAACGATCAGTTCATTACGATCAATAACATCTGTCGTATTGTTACGATCATCACATACGATCATATATTCATAAATACCTTCATTGCTCTTTGCAAACGAAAGAACAGGATCTATAGCAAGTTTCAGGCGATTACGAGTAAATACGGTATTTTGTTCGAATACGTAATATTTTGCAAGAGCCATAACAGCCTTTTCACACCACAAGAATAAACGACGTACATTAATACGATCGAACGCAGAAGGTTTACGCTGTAATGTTTTCTGTCCCCATACAACATAGCCATCACCAGGCCAGTAAACTGTTGGGTTGATACCATTCTTATAAAGTAGATCACGTTGTTTTTGTGAAGGATTAATACCAATATCCAATAACCCTGTTAGAATACCACGTGTCATACCCGCTGGAGTATACCATGGGAAGAAATTGGTATCTGTCTTGATCATTAAATTAGCCGCATATCCTGATGAAGGAACCCACACAAAACGATCGCTAATAGTATCATTAACCTTAAACCAGTTAGCATATGTGCATGCATAACTTGAATTAATTCCATTAAATAAATTCTTTAAAGGCCAGAAAATATGTTGCGAGAAATTCAATTTCTTATTATCCATTACCTTTACATCACCGTTACCTTGTACAAAGATATAACGAAGAGGATCAAGAATAGATAAACAATCTTTTCTGGTGTATTGACAGAATTGAACAAATAATGATGCCACTGATTCATAAAGATCAGATGCTTCTGATGCACTACCATTATTCTGGCTTAACAGACCGTCACTGTCTTTATCAAAAGTATGCGAATTTAAAATACCATTAACGTATACATTCTCGTCAAAAAGTTCTTTTATACGAGTTACACCCGAACGTGTTGTAGTACCTGCAGGCCAGTTATTGATATCCAAATTCATTCCCGTCCAAATAGTTCCAAGACCACCTTCTGGTACTAAATCAATACGTAACAGTTCATTATTCTCTGCTAATCTTAACGCCTTTTCAATTTTACGTGGCAGATTACCTATAAATTTTTCTTTATCAGGTTGACATGGTGTGGATTCACCCATTCCATATAAACTATCTGCAGTTGCACAGAAAAGACCGTTTGCACTATTGATAGAATCGAATATTAATTCAGCTGTACCGTGTGGCTCTGCTGGCGATGCTCCTATTATATCCGTTGAATCGGAACCGAGAACATTTCTTTCACCACACACAACACGCACATATTTAATAGGCTCTTGTGTTTGTGAATTAAACCAATTACCGCTAAATTTCGAAATATATGGATTTACAAATACCTTTAAGTTATTAGATTTTGTATTTACAATATCTTCGATAAAGAAATTTAGTGCTGAACCGCCATTTTGATTCTGTATCATACGTGTAGAATCTAAAGATCCTATATGTGTTTCATATAATACTTTATCAAGAACACGGGTATCTTGATTATATATAGAAGGACGTACTTTAAATAAAGTTAATACTATACTATCACCAAAACCACCTGCGCCACTATTTGCAAAATCAAAATCAGGAACGCTTTCAACTATTTCAGATATACTGCCCGAATGTTCGAAATATGAACCTGTTAATGAAAACGCAAGTGAATTTGGATTTAATGTAACCCAATCGTTTTCTTCTGAATACTGATTAAAGGATTTAATATTCATAATCGAATCAAAATTAGATCCCTTATCCATCTTACTATTATCTGCAATTGCAATATAATAACCTTCGAATTGTTCGGTGATAGTTGTTTTTGCTTCATTCACCACAACTAATGCGCCATATCCAACATTAGATAAAATAGTTGAAATGTTATCAGACATTAAACCAGAAACTCCATTATCAACAGTAGATTTCCAATTAATGCCACCCTGTAACCAATTGAAATATGTATCATCATCTAATGCAATGTGAATTGGCTGACCAAGATAAAAATGTGTAGCTGATGTAGGAGTTGCGCTTGTAACTGTTGCGCTTAATCCGCAAGCAACGAAACTAGAACTTAAAACACCTGCACCAAACGTTGCCAATGAACTACTAGAACTTAATAATGCATAATATGTTGGCCCATAAACAGAATCATCATATTTTTCAACTGCCTTTAATTCGCCATAAAAATTAATACCAGCAAGTCCGCCAGTTCCTGCAACTGTGCTACCTGTAATATCAAAAGTCAATGAAGATGCTACACCGGAAATCGCTCCTTCAAAAGTGAATTGTGAAAAAGACGAAATACCTATTTGATCTGGTGTAAACCCATTAATACTACTTAAAATAGCAAAATCATTTGTTGTAGTTACCTGTAATCCTGTTTCTGCTGCAGTAAATGTGTAAATGATTTTATCATCAACGCTTGTGGATGAAACTGGATATGTTCCACATGTATTAGTAGTTATAGGAATATATGGATATACTAATGCACTGTATTTTGTTGAATATCCAGAACCGTCACCTGAACCATATGGCAAACGTGTAATTAAAAGATTACCATTTGCATTTAAAACCTGACGTGCTGTATGATACATATAACGCTCAGCAGCATTTTCTGGTAGTCCGTAAACTTGTTCTAATTCTTCGGGACTTCTGACATTCAATAATTCGTCAGTAGGGCCTTGATTTGCATAACCTACAACCAACGAAGTAGTGCCGTAAGGCAATTCCGTATTAGAAGTTACATCAATTTCATTTATCTCTACGCCTGGGCTTTCGATTGTACGCATAATTCTCTCCTTAAAATGGATTTTTAATACCTGTAATTATTTATGGTTTTGATTTTATTTTTTTCAAATTAAATGCACGTCGAGCTGATTAAACGCAAAATCAAACGAACAATCAATTTCATCTGGATCTCTAAAGTTATATAAAATATTACCTAGTTTTATAGCAAAGGCGTTTTTAAATACAAATTCTACTTTTGGTTTATTATATTCATCTAGTGCGTTTATAACTATTGTTGTCGTATAATCATACAACATTTCAGGAGATAATTTTGGATATACGCCACCGATTCCTTTAAATATCTCCGGACCTCCATATGTGCTATATAACTGATCGTTGAATAATTGCAACCATTTCCAAATTACCCAATAGTTTTTAAATTCGTTATCTATTACAAATCCAACAGATGATGGTGGATATGCCGGACGGTCAAAAGAGGTTATATTATGAGTTTGACCACCAAAATGTAATTGATGTGCAGGAACTTCAATATTAGGAATATTGACACTATAAACAGAAAACTGCAAACTATCCAAATTTAAGAAATCAGATTCCCGTGTTCTTTTTGTATTTATACTTTTTAGAATATTTGGAATCGTAAGGATAAGTTGAAATTTATCCTTACGTGATTTATTAAGGTGTGTTTGTGTTATTGGAACACTTGACATTATTAGCCTCGATTATGAATATCACCATCTTCACCATATGACGAACTCTGATCACTTAAAGGTTCATCAGAATCTAGATCCTCATCAGTATCTAAATCATTTATATCACCTATATCTTGCATGCCTTCCAAAGAATTACCGCCTTCTAATTTATCCATTATGCTTTGTAAAATTGGTGAGTTGCTAACTTCGGAGTCATCTCTACTGTTACTAATAAAATCAGATAAAATATCGCCAAGATAACTTACTTCTTCTGGTGTCAATGTAATAGTAATATTTTCAGTATATTCACTAGTTTCATCTGCATTTGATGCTTCTTGTTCAGGATTACTAGATGGTCCATTAGTTTCAAAAGATTCTTTAACGGGTTTCTTTCCTTTGCCTTTTAGCCATGGTGGAAGCCCTTTCTTGCCTTTCTTGCCTTTCTTACCCTTGCCTTTCTCTTCTTTATCACTCTTCTCTGATTTTTCTTCTTTCTCGCCTTTCTTATCCTTTAGCCAAGGCGGTAGTCCTTTCTTCTCTGTAACCAAACTCTTTGATTCCATATATACTGTCCAAATTTTATCTTCATCAATTCTCATAATAATACTTCCTTTAAAATATTTAGTATTTAGCGTGATTTTTTTAAAAATATATTATAATATATAATCATGTATAATAAGGATTACAAATATATATATTACGAAGATATGCGTGGAAAAGTGTTGGGATATATCGATGAAACACGGCCTTCATCTGAAGATGAAATATTTGTAACTATTATTGCTGAAAAAAACCATGTATCTATAAATACATATAGTCCATGGGATATAACAAACCGTAATTGTACCATAATGGTGGATTTAAAAAGATTACAATATTGGAGATTCTATGATGATTATGAAGAATTTTTTGCAGCCTTTTTTGAAGCTATTTTATAACCGTTTAAAATATAGAGGATTTTATGCTATACATAGTGGGGACACTGCAGGCGGATTTTTCACATATATTAAAGAAGAAGATAGAGGAGATAGTTACGCTCTTTTATTAATGCCCGATCCCATGAAAGCCATATACGTCAAAAAAAGTGATATTGAACTAGATCAAAAATATGATAATATAATGTTTGTCAAAAAAATACCAAAAGATGTATATGAAGTATGTAAAGCAAATTTTATTTATTACGCGAAAGTAGCAGGTATATATGCAAATCGATAATTTAATTATAGACGGAACGAATATTGAATTTAGAATCTTTTTTGTTACCCGTGGATTCCAACCAGCAAATGATGAAATAACGGTTCAAGAAGAGAAAGAAACATCTAATTGTACTTTTAAATTTCTTCAAACTTTTTATAAATTAGTTGAAAAGTTCAATCCCACTAACATTTATGCAACATGGGATAAAAAACTTGTACATCCATCTACTAATTTTAGAAAAGATATATTAGGCGATCAATATAAAGCAGGTCGCGTTAAGCCTCCTGATATTCAAGAAATGTATGATCAAGAAATAAAATTAATAGAAATTCTTGAATCTCTTGGAGTGAAAAATATATTTCCTAATGTGCTTGAAGCTGATGACGTATGCGCATGGCTTTCGGATAATCTTCCCGGTCAAAATATAATAGTATCAGCAGATCAAGATTTATTACAATTAGTATCTCCTAATGCTTCTGTATATAATTTAAAGGAATTAATCACATATAAAAACTTTGAAGAAAAAAAAGGAATAAAACCTGAACAGTTTGTACTCTTTAAGGCAATAAAAGGAGATCCGTCTGATAATATTCCAGGTTTAAATGGATATGGGGAAGTTCGTTCGCGTAAATTAGCAACCAATTGGGATAATACAAATCTAACAGAAGAATTTAAACAAATAGTAGAACGAAATATCAAATTAATCGATTTACGTTATGGGTATAATTTTCAAGAAGGAGAAAAACAAAAATATGCAGAACAATTAAATTATGTTCGACATATAAAATCGGATATAAACCGTTTTATTGAATTATGCCGTCAAAATGAATTTACAACGTATATTGATAATATTGATAAATGGAAAAGGATTTTAAATCGTAATAATATAATAGATATTATTAACAGCATTAATATAAATAATTAAAGGAAACATAATATGGAACAAGTATATCAATTAACACAACAAACATGCAATATGTGTGGACAAGGTGGAATATCCCCGCGCACAGAACAATATATAGATAGATGTGCACAAGAAGTAGTAGTTGAAGCGGTATGGCAATGTCATCGTTGCGGTAGTCGTTTTAGTAGTGGCATTGTATCACGTACACCAATTGATGAAAAACAAACAAAATAAAATAGAAGAAATTATCGAAGAAACTATGGACGCCGGCGGTACTCTTTTCGGTGGTGCAGCATATGGCGGTTCTGGTACTTTCTCCTATTCACAACAAGCCGGTGCGAAAACATGGGCGCCTCGATCTACGGCAAACAGATCAACGGGCGCTGAGCCTCAAGGATATAATGTTAAAGATATAGGGGACGAAGAACATTTATTACATCATAAAGCGCCTAAAAAACGTCCATTTCCTTTAGAGACAATTAATGATTCATTAGCTCAAGCATATCTACAATTATGCAATGCTGAAATACAACTGAAAACATGTAACAAATATAATTCAGTTATGGAATTAAACATGGAAAAAAAGGCTCTTCTTAAACATCTGCATAAAAAAACAAAAGCATTAAAAATTATGATAAAAAATATGGCAGATGATCTTGACAGAATATCTTTTTCATAATATAATATAAATATGGATACTTTAAGAGAAAAAAGAGAACTAAGAGGTCTCAGTGTTACTTGTTTCAAACAAAACGGCACGAATATACTCTGTAAAATAAATTTAATGCCTAATGATGCATTATCTTTATGTGATAGAACTAAATCAGGACTTTTTAAAAATAAAGAGTTTCATGATAGATTTATTAATATGATTGTAACTAGTTTAGATAAATTAATAAAGGATGAAAAAATAAATGAATCCAAATAAAAATGAAATGAAAATTTTTATTGGTGCTTTATTTAAAATTCTAGGAGTAGCGTTTGTATGTGGAATATGCACGGGTATTATATGTCAAACATGGATTGCTGGTCTTTCTATGTTTATTATGGCTATAGTCGCCCAATTTGCTATCAATGCGATCGTAATGGAATTGGCGTCTAGAAAAAATAGAGAAGCTGAATTTTTAGCAAAACAAGTATTAAAAGAAGCTTCAGAAAGACAACTACCATACAATTTAAATTGTGCATATTGTAATGAATTAAATAGAATAGGTATTTCTTTTGTTAATGAAAATTCTTTTGAATGTGTAAAATGCAAACAGCCTAATAAAGTATATATTCAATTTACTACAGTACGTATTACAACACCATTAGTTCAAAAAGAAAATACCACTTTTATAGACATGGAAAGTGATCCTGGTGTTTCACAATCTACAGTTAATCAACCTATTTCAATGATGTCAAATGAATAATGAAATTCCTGATAAGCAAGGTCTTTTAGCATTAATAAAAGATGCGCCATCTTCGAGTATTCCTCCTGAAAGAAAACCTCATGAAGACGAATGGCAACCCCCTGATATAAACTTACAAAGTCGTGAAATATGGGGTAAAGAATCTAATCAATTATTAGATGATTATAAATTTGGTGAATCTTTTGCTAAATTTGGTGAATCTAATTTAACTACTAAAATGTTTTTGAAACGGTTTTCTTTAGCTATATGTACTATCATTTCAAATGAATATCAAAAAAGAGGTGTAGGCGCGGAGGAAATGTTACCTCTTTATAAAATATTAGAATCAACTTTTTTGTTAATTTCAAAAGAAATAGATAAAAAAGACTTGAAAGATTTTAATATATTGTCTATAATATCGTCATTGCAAGGATTTTTAAACAATTATCGTAAAAAGGGAATAAAATGAGTGATAGAAATTTAAAAGATATGTCTGTATTCGAACAATCTCGTTGGTATGCATTGATGGAAGCTGTTAATCTTATTGCTGATGAATGTGAAGAAAGACATATTAATTTCAATAAAATAAAAATTTCGCCGTTAGATATAGAAAAATATATAGAAGGTACCTGTGACATATTTGCACGAAAAATTATAGAAGATCAAAAAACACATCAACATAATGGATTTTTATTTGAGCTCCACAACATTTCATCAACAGCAGATAAGGTAACCATATGATATATATAGTCGGATATACTTTTCAATTTAATACACGGTCACATATTCAATCAACGGAAACCCCGGGAATGTCGATGCAAGAACGTATTGCACTGACTAAAATAAATCAAAAAAATCAAAAAACATTATCTGCATTTGATCCCCGGTTTATAGCAGGTCATACATATAAAATAGTTCGAATTTTTTGTGACCCTGAAGGAAAATGGCATTATATTTTTAATGACCTTTCTAATTCTGCCTTAGCTGATATAGATGTATCATTTCCCGACTCATTCGCAGGTGATAATTATGTTGCTGCAATTTCATGCAAAACCAAACAGCTAGAAGAAGAACGTAATCAAATCGAAATTGCGTATAAGCAAAACGAAAATTCTTAATAATTTCCGTATACTGAATTATCACTTCCTGGGGTTTTCGAATAATCCCAAATACGTCTAGATTCATCTTCGACATTTTGATCATACTTTTTAGGCTCTTCAGCATAATCCGAACCGCCTGAAAGTTTACCATATAAAGTTTCATCAGATATTTGATCATGTCCTGGTTCACGAGGTGCATTCGGTTGATAACTATAATCAAAACGTTTGCAATGTAAAATCCATACATAATGACCTTGTAACATATTATAGTTCATTGTAAGATTTTCATCACGACGTTCTGTAATTTCAAAAATAGGTGCACCTCTCATAAGATGTTGGAAAGTAGATACATCATTATATGTCGAGTAATATGTTGAATCTGTCGTACATGTTATACCATCACTAATTGTTGGGTTTATAGTGCTCCCGCATACTAATTCTAAAACATCAGTAGCTAATGCATATCCTGAACATGAAGTAGTTTCATTTGATATAGTATTAATATCATTCATGCCCCCTGGACGATCCCAACCGAATTCAGTCAGTCTGATTAAATCACCTGCTTTTGGTTCGGCTGCATTACTATTAAAAGCGGCTCTAAACGTTAAAATAGGCACAATAAAAGTAGCATCAGCATCTGTACGAATACCAAATTTAGATAATAACAAAGAATCATTATTAAATTGAGCCATCATAATCATAGGAGTGGGGCCACTAAATGGTGCAAGTGGGTGTTCGCCATAAAAAAAATCATGGGCTGATGTTTGATAATCATACGTATAAAAATCTATATAAGTACCGTATAATTTATTTAATTCTATCCAATAATTTTGTATTACTCTGCGTTCGTTTTCATTTACTACTTTACTTGTAAAACGTAAACCAGCACCACTATTTGTTCCACATTTCATATAATTCCTTTAATAATTTTTGAATGTCCTTTTCCGAATGGACTTCTCTTTTTATATTTACGAGGTCCACTTCTATGAGGCTTGAAAAGATAATACATTCCGGGTTTATACCGAATCATTTGAATGCCCGTAGATCCTAAATGTTTCATAGGTTTATTTTCAGACGGGATGATAAATTTATATTTTTTTGCTATATCCAATACTTCTTTTTTAGATAATTTCCAAACACCACTAGGAGCTTTTTTTGCAATATCAACAGTTCGACTACTAGTGTCGAGGCCTTTTACCATTGCAGCCAATCCATCTGGTACCATATCAGTTTTTGTATTTCTATACATTTTCGGTACTTGACTGAGAGTTTTTCTATTAGTACCTCTTTCTTTAAATCGATGGGATCTTAAAGGATCTGCGGGAATTTTTAATTTTCCTAGACGTTTTAAATTTTCATTTACAATATTCATGATTTCCAAACGTTCCCCATTATCTTTCTAATAAGAGGCTTATCGTTTAACTCTAACTCCCCTCTTTCGTCAATAATAGATTCTAGCTTTTGAATAGCTTTCGTATAATAATATTTTTCAAATAATTTATATGTTATATTCTCTGGTAATTTATTGATCGCGCAAAATAAGTGCAATTCATTAGGGGTAGTATATTGAGATATGTCAAATTTTTTAAGAGATTTAGTATCTGATTTAAGCTGTATTAATTGTTTTAATAATTCATCTATTTGCATTAGTTTTTGTCTTAATACATAACGCAATCTTTTAATGATATCAGTATTTAAATTACTTATTTCATCAAAATCCAATAAGTCATGTTGAATTTCCCCTGTAGATATATCTATACTAGTAAGAGTATTATATAGTTTAGATACCCATTTTTCTATTTCAGGTTCAAATGTAATAGGAGGTTTAATCCATTTTTCATTTACTATATCATATACTGCACTTGATTTCGAACTATCAAAATCATATGTTATAATATAATAATTTATGGCATGTTGGGTATCTGCGGCTAATCTACCGTTAAGATATTTTAATAAATGCATAATGTCAGCTGTAGATATGCTATCTATTAATTGTTTATCTACTTGTACAGGTATATCAATATCAGTTTTTTCGGTATAATTTTTTGTTAAAATATCACCTACAATATAAAAAGCAACAACAGGCATAATATTACGAATTTCATCTATATCTTTTAAAATTTGTATTTTTATACTGTCACGTAAAATAGGTGTACCATCTTCTTTAAATTGAAATACTGTTGAATCTAATTCATCTCTAGAAATGTTTACTAAAGATTCTTGCAAATTGTTAAAAATAATATTATCAAATGTATTCATAGTACCTTTGAATTATTTATGCATTTAACATAAAAAGAAAGGCGTATAGTGATTAACTATACGCCTTTGAACTTATTTATGGTTTAATTAACTTTATACATTATCAAAAACGCCTGCACCTGTTTTGCCCATAGTTCCCTTTACATTAGCCTTCATGCTCATCTTAGGGCCAAGATCAGTTCTACGCGCTGGGCCTAATTTACCATCATGGGATCCCTTACCCGGACCACCTGCGCCAGTAGCAGCTTTCTTACTTGATGGATTAAATGCTGATTTTACTCTATTGCATGATTTAGGGCCTTGGAATTTCTTCGAAGTATTAGGGAAAGGTTTGATCTTGCCGTCATGAGATCCTTTGCCAGGGCCTCCCTTTTGAACGGATTCTGGTGCTAATTCTTCTTCAGGTTCAAATTCATCACCAGGTTCAGAATCTATTTCACCTGCTTCATCACCGGCATCTTCCATATCGCTATCATATGCACCTAACTTTTCAGCCACTTCAGATAAACGATCAATAATCATACGAAGCTCTGTTGCTACATCAACTTCTTCGCCTGTCGTATCATCTCCGCCATCTGGTGGAAAATCACCTGCGTCGTCGTCAAATTCACCTTCGCCTGACATTTCAAGAGGGCTTTCATCCCCTTCTATTCCATCTGCTTCATCTATTTGTGTATTAAACAAACTATCAAATTTACTTGTTGGTAACATACTAGATAACTCCTTTTGTGATGATTCTGTTTTTATTTTACCGTGACCGGGATTAATTTTCGCCTCACCTTCTTGAGGTTTCCTTACCCTAGTTGATTCTGGCCCCATTCCACCGCCTGCCTTTTTAAGATCACCTGCCGCAGCTGAACCGGGATTTAAAGAAGATTTTACTGTACCTTCTTTTTGACTTTCTATAACTAACTGATAAGCTTCTTCTAAACCATTTTTCATAAGTTCTCCTTTTAATTATTTATCCAAATTTAATGCAAAATTTCAAAATAATTACAGATATAATAATGTCTGCGATAAATATTTATGAAAAAGGATATAAAATCTATATGAAAAAACTCATACCTGATATGATAAATGATGATCTTGATTATGATCAAACATACATGCGTAATAAACGTTTACCGCGCGCAGACGCACAATTTAATTTCACACCAGAAATGATCGCGGAGATAGAAAAATGTAAAAATGACATTTTATATTTTTCCCAACATTACTTTCATATAGTAACATTAGATGAAGGTAAACGCAAGATCCAATTATATACAGGACAAAAAAGAATTCTTAAAGCCTTACAAAAATATAGATTTAATGTAATTAACGCATCACGCCAATCAGGTAAAACCACACTTACAACTATATATGCATTATGGATGACATGCTTCTCAGATTTTAAACGTGTAGTTATTGTAGCTAACAAAGAATCAACCGCTATTATGATTTTACGCCGTATTGCATTAGCGTATGAAGAATTGCCTAACTGGTTAAAACCAGGAACTGCACAATACGGAAAGAAGGAAATCATTCTCGGAAATCATTCAAGTATAGCAATTAGCACAACAACAGGATCTGCTGTCCGTGGTGATACAGTTAACTGTATTATTATTGACGAAGCGGCTCACATCGAAGACCATTTAATGAAAGATTTCTGGGCATCAGTAATTCCTGTTATTTCGTCATCTAAAAAAAGAACAACCAAAATTTTTATGACGTCAACTCCAAAAGGAACAGGAAATCTATTTTATGATATTTTCACAAAAGCAAAAGTAAAAGAAGATGATAATAATTTAACATGGCACGCAGAAGAGTTTCATTGGTTTGAAATACCCGGAAGAGGAAAATTATGGAAACAAGACATGATCGAAGCCCTTCATGGAGATAAATTATTATTTGAACAAGAATTTAATTGCGCCTTTCTTGAAACAGGTGATTCCGCTATTGATATAGATTTATTAAATTCAATGGAAAATGAATGCAGAGAACCTATACAGGTTTTTGAAGATGGACATTACAAAGTATGGCATGAGCCTAAACCCGATCATATATATGGAATGGGAATCGACGTTGGTGAAGGTATAGGAAAGGCCGCTTCGGTTGTTCAAGTATTAGATTTTACGGATTTAACAGATATTCATCAAGTAGCTGTATATGCTAATAGATTTATTCATCCTACGCGGTTCGCAGATATTATAAATCGCATAGGTCACCACTTTGGCTGTCCACCGGCATTAATCGAAAGGAATAATATTGGAAGCGAAGTTATTGCAGTCTTAAAGGAAATACATGGGTATGCAAATATCGTCTCGTACAATCCCGAAAAATTGGCATATGGCGATATTAGACCTGGCGTACTTTCACATACCAATACTAAATTTAATGGTGTTATGAATATGCGATATTGGCTTAATGCCGCTAGAGTAGTAAAGATATATGACATGGCAACTATTCAAGAGTTAAAAACCTTTGTACGATATCCCAACGGTACATGGAAAAAGAAACAAGGTGATAATGTATGGGATGATCGAGTCATGTCATTAGTATGGTGTTTGTTTATTTTAAATGATAATGTTGCGGAAAGATATTATGATATTGTAGAAACTGACGATAATGGCAAACCTTTAAAACTTGCTGCATATATTATACAACAACCAGGTATATTTAAATTAGATCCTTTCTTTCAACAAACACCAAATGCACCATTACCTTCTTTCTTTAATATGACTCCAAATAATGATATAAATGAATTGGCAAGAAGTGGCTGGCAAAAATTGCAATAAAGTAATATAATATATACATGAAAGATCATATTATCGAAACTTGTTGTACTATGTATCATACACCGTCAGGTGTTATTGAAGTGCCTAATCCTTCAGTAAAGATAACCGAAAAAAGCCATTTAGCTCCTTTATGGCTTGTCTTTCCTGATCATATAATAAATACAAAACATATTATAGACATAAGACGTATAGATAATAATAATATAGAATTTGTTACTATCAAAGGGCATTTTACTGTGCATGTTACTGATATTGATATAACATGGCGTGCGTTACAAAAAGCATTTGCAGAGGGAGTATCCGATGCTGAGTAAAGAAAGTTTTGATGCTTTTTTTGGAGAAGATTTTGATCAAGAAATTTATGGATTTTTTAATGAAAATAGATTTCTTTCTAATTTTCATCTTTCTCCTTTAAAATTTGGTGGTGTGATATATCCATCAGTTGAACATGCTTATCAGGCGGCGAAATCAAGAGATAAAAACGAACGTGAACGTATACGATTAGCAGAGACGCCGGCGAAAGCAAGAAAATTAGGTCAGTTAGTAGAATTAAGAGAAGATTGGGAAGATGTAAAGATTCCTGTCATGGAAGCTTTATTGCGTATGAAATTCCAAGATCCTGAATTACGCCAAAAACTTATTGATACATATCCAAGAGATTTAGTCGAATATAATTGGTGGAATGATCAATTTTGGGGAGTATGCCAGGGACAAGGGCAAAATCATTTAGGAAAATTACTTGTAAAAATCAGAAACGAAATGATTAATTAAAACCAATGAATAGCATCTTCTATCCCAATATTATCAATGCTTAATATATTATGACGGATTAATGCTCTTTTTATATGTGCATTAAAATCTTCAACATTAAAATCACCTTTTGGTGTATTAAACGGATATATGATATTGGATGGATTGTCTTTTTTATCCTTTAATATTTTTTGCAATATTCCATTTTCATTTAAATAGAAATCCAAGATTCCTTCTTTTCCTTGTTTTATTTTTATATTAAAATCTTTGAATAAATTAAAATGCACTAAAAAATCTTTTAATACCGCTTCTTCTACTCCATCATATATTGTTTTCGCTACAACACTTTTATAAAAGGGATCTTGTATATAAGTATCCATATAATATGAATAATTTTTAGGGGTTATATCCAAAAATCTAAAAATAGGAGTTCCTTTAATAAAGTAAGACTGACACTTACCTGTTACAGTCGAATTATATCTAAAAAGATTAATTTTAGATTTTTTATTATTAATAATAACAGGTATATAGGCTACTAAAAATTCTCCGAATCTAGTTTCTTTTTGTCCTGCTCTAATAGCCTTTTCGAGCCAAATAAATTCAGGTACTTTTTCTTTTATCATTTGTTCGATCTTTAAATTTTGTTCAAGATCTTCTTCAGGCAATTGAACTAAATGTGATATAGCCAGATCTATAGGTTTTGATGAATATACTATATCGTTCGGATCATCAGGTAGATTAGGATTTGATTGATATTTTTGAGCGGTTGCCATATCTTTATATGGACCGCGTAAAAATACTCCAACTATTTTTATTTTTGAACCATCCGTTAACTCTATATTATAATATGGACTAGCCATGGTGCGAGGTGAACGCCCTTTTATAAAACCTATTTTATTGACATACTTCGAATATTTTTTTGGTAATTTTGCAATACCATGAGAAGAACTATCTTTTATTAAAACGATATCATCTAAGTTGAAACGAAATCCCTTCTGTGCCCTTTTTACAATGGCTTCGTTTATTTCATGTTTAAAAAAATGTTTAAAATTATTCATATTAAAATCTAGATATAGCTAATGTTGACCAGTCATCAGTATTTAATTGATCTTCGGACATATATTTTTGTTTAAGTTTAACAAATAAAACATTGTCTTCGTGTGACCATAAATTTTGCTGTTTAAAAAATGGAATAAAATGTTCTATGGTTTCTATTATACGGTTTTCGCGAGGCCCTTTTGTAGTTAAAAAGTAATTATATAATTCAAAATATTTATCAATCATTACACCGTGTTTATCCCAATTTTCTTTAAATGATTCATTACCGTAAAGACTATCATTAGTTTGATACATATAAAAGAGAGGGGGTAAAACGCCATCATATATTCCGTTTCTTTTTTGACTTCGAAGGGTAAACATTATTCCGTCAGATGCGGGAAAACCAAGAGTAAAATTTCCATCGTATTTTCCTGTTGGATTATATTTTATTTCGAATTTATTTTTATCAAATTTAACTTCATGCACGCCATCTAAAATTTCTATTTCTGGATTGTATGGTATTTTTCTATACGCTAATAAGGTGTTATCAGGAATAGGGTTTTTGAAGTCTTCGTTATATATCCAAGTAAAATTAAATGGATCTGTAGTAACTATAGATTTTAATTCTGTTAAGTTTTTTAGACGTAACGAAGATAATATATCTTCAGTATCTATATTATTTTCTTCTATATATTGTTTAAATGTTTTCATATTAGGCTAGATATATTAAATCCTCCCAGTCCATTTTATCAGGGTTCCATCCAATTCCAAATTCCTTTCGCAAATTCATTATTTCTGTTTTTGATTGTAATCCCATTTTATCGTTTATAGTTAACATCAGATCAACAGGATCATCTATTTGCATATTCTCCGCTGTATTATAGATTACATATTCATTATGCATATCTTTAAATAATACAGCAGTTTTTTCCGAACGCCACGGCGGGACATATAATTTAAAACCGTTAAATCCGCCTAACCTACCTGTTTCATATTCCAAATTAAAAATACTTTCGTCGGGTTCACCAAAATCCAGCCATTTAGAATTGAATTCAAATTTCCATGGACCATATCTCATCTGTCTTGTTTTTATCTCTATTGATCCGTATGATACAAATAACGGAGTACTTCTATCTCTGAGAGTAGAAATTAAATTATCTGTATAACTATCATTTTTTATAAAATTATATAATAGTTGGCCATAACCATCTCCATTATATTCAATTCTCGGAATGGTTATATATTCATGATTGTTCTTTTTTATAAGTTCAACATTCACACTACCAATATCAGCTAGCAGATTTCTTCTTTCAGGATACATATATCCTTTTATTAATTTCTTATCCATTGAACGCCGAGCTAGTTGAAATTTTTCATTATTTTTCAATTCATGATAAACCGCGTCCAATCTACTTACCCAATTAAAATTAAAAGGGCTGCTTGTGACTAATGCTTTAATTTCGTCCAATTCATATCGAGGTTTTCTCTTCTGTGAATAAAACGTACTGAATGTATCCATATTAGAAACCTCCCATCAATGCCGTAGTCATATCGTCCATAGAAGTATCTTCATCACCTAAAAGTTTTATTTTCTGTTTAGCTAATTCAGCTTTTATATTGAAAGGTATTTTACCAAATAAATGTCCTAATATATCTAAATTATTATATAATGTTAAAACCGTTCTTTGTGAATAATCCATCGATGGGGGAAGACTCTCATAATAATTAAACAATTTAAAGGGTATAACAAATTGTGATGTTTTAAGCATATCTAAGCTATAATCCTGTTTATCTTTATTATAGGTTAATTTCATATCAGAATTAATAGCACAAATTCGCGTATCTTTTATATCAAATAATCTAATACGTCCGCTAATAATTTCTTCTATATAATTTCTCCAATTTTCAAATATCTCCGGAACCATCATACGTATCACAATCATTTCATCTTTTACTTTGTCAGGATGTGAACCATATTGATACATATCGGTTTTCATTGGATTTTCTTCATATATAACATATAGAAAATTTATGTTAATAAAATTCAAACTACGATTACCGAAAGTGCTATTCACAGTATCTTTTATTTTCCTCTTTCCTAATACATTATGAATTCCATGATATGTCCATTCGAAATTAAAAGGTTCTGACGTTATCATTTGTTTTAATTTTTCGATAGACATCGTAAACGTCTGAGTCCTTCCTATTTTCGCTTCACTAATAAATTCTTTAAAATTTTGCATATACAAATATTTAGAAGATCTGTATATAAAAAAAGATAGGGGACCCCCTTAAAAAAATTTTTTGAAATCGCGGATATCGGAAAAGCAGGGGCGCAGGGGAAATTAGGAGAAACGGGTGGGGATCGGGAAGAAAGGGGTTTTGTGTGAAGGGGAGGATTTGTGAGAAATGGGGTTTGTGTGAGATGGGGTTTGTGTGAGATGGGGTTTGTGTGAGCGCGGTATAGTATAAAAATAAAATTTTTACCCCTTAAAAAAATTTTTGGGACATTGCGAAAACACTTGTAAAGGGGGGTATGTGTTTATATATAAATTTTCAACGCTTGACACACACCATTCTAACACTAGCACTAACGTACACTAGTGTCCCTTCTTTAATTTGTTTATATCAATGCATAAGCATTTCCTTTCTTTGATACCCATATTATATAATAAACATAAGTTAAAAGCAACAACTATTTTAAACAAAAGGAGAACTCCCCTCATGCCACAACCTTTATCATACGTCTCACAGTGTCCCCTCGAGTTGACTCCCCTCATGCCACAACCTTTATCATACGTCTCACAGTGTCCCTCTTTTATAAATCAAAAGCAACAACTATTTTCAAGAAAGGGGTGACACCCAGGGACGCCGATTCAGCCATTTCATAAATGAGACGGCGCGGGGTGTCCCCTCGAGTTGACTCCCACACCGCTCAACTCATGTTAGAGGCACCTAGAGTGTCCCCCTTTTGTTATTGTTCTTGACACTCCACGATCTTTTTGTTCACTTTGTTCCCTGCACGTTATCTTCCTAATTGTTGTTTACTTTTATTAGAGGTGACAGTTTGGGGGCAAAAAAAGAAAAAGAGGCATCACAGTGTCCACGCGTTGTGTTTACTGGGGGACACCCTCGCACGCGTTGATCGCATTTGCATAAGTTTAACGGGCGGGGGTGTCCACATGGGTAAAAATAAAAATAAAAGCTCTACGGGTTAGGTAGAGCTTTTATTTCGTTCTGGAATCGCTCGCTTACGCGTTGCGGATGTAGAGGCCGTCTTGACCAGCGATCATCGCCAGTTGGAACAGCTTCATCACTTCGGCGGACGGATCTACGCCGGTGTCCTTGACCTTCTGGTTGGCCTCGTTAAGGATACGCACCGCCTCCACGCGATTTGCGTAGAGCTCTTTGACGAGCTCCGACATCTGCTTGTTGAGGTCGTCGAACTTCTTCAGGAGAGGCAACATTTTGTCCATGAGAGGATCCTTTCTTTTATACACGTATTATACAACACTTAGTCTTAAAAAGCAACAACTTTTTTTCGACTTTTTTGCTTTTGGGAGAACACTCGGTGAATCACTTGAACACTGATTCACCGAGTGTCCCCTTTCGCTATTCCGCCTTATCGTAGGCGCTCTTAACCGCCGCCATCAGGTCGCTGAAAGCGCTCGGAGAGTCCTTCCAATACTTAAGGCACGCGCGAACCTCGAGATCATCGAATTCGATATCGATGCCGTTGAGTGTCACTTTGATAGGGGCGACATCCGAATCGCTCCACTCCAACGCGAAGATGTGGAAACGCTTTTTGATCGACAACAGTTTCTTCAACGCACTCTTTTTCATAAGAGGTTCCTTTCTTTTATACCCGTATTATAACACAAATCGCTGATGAAAGCAACAACTATTTTCGGTTATTTTTTGGACACACCTAGTGGAAGTCGCATCCATCCATGATCGTATGGCCAATGGGTGTCCCCTTTTTACTTGACACCTTGCGTGCCTTTTCAAGGGAGCGAAGAAATCGCGACAGCCAGATGTCAACGGGCTGGCTATTGATTCGTGCAATACCCATCTTCAAAAGATCGTATATGCCCTCGTTGAACACTTGAGTATAATCAGGGCTTCTAGCGGGCCAGATAATGAGCGACTGGAAATGGGCGTCAATAGCATCCTGAATAGGTTGCCGATTCTTTTTTCTTACGTGTTTCAACGCTTTAAGAACTTTAGGATGCGCTCTCATAAGCATTCCTTTCTTTGATGTCCCTATTATATAACAGTTTTTAATTGAAAGCAACAACTATTTTCAAGAAAGGGGTGACACTCTCTCTTGCGTGAAAGCCTTTGGATCCGCGGGGTGTCCCCTCGAGTTGACTCCCCGGGCAATATTGCTCGTTTTGCCCCCTGCCTGTTAATCTTTTTCTCCTTGTAATTTTTTAAAAATATGATTATAATTAAGGCAAAAGAAAACATAGGGATTATACCGGTCGCATACTGTCGCATCTCACTTTGGTTGCTTTCGGTCAAACGCTTTTAGGTAATTGCCTAAAAGCTTTTATTTTGTCGTGACATGGGGGTACACAAAATACGCTATCTTTCGGTTCATTTATATAGTGTCCCCTTAATCTCTTTTAATTTTTAATATGCTATATAGGTGACACTCTCTCTTGTCTGAAAGCTTGAAGGCACGCGAGGGTGTCCCCTCTTTTTATAGATGAAGGGGACACCGGCTGATACATGCTGCATCTGATGCACGCGAAAGTGTCCCCTCTTTTTATAGATGAGGGTGACACTCTCTCTTGCACGAAAGCCTGAAGGCACGCGAAAGTGTCCCCTTGTTGTGTCTACTGGGGGACACCCGCTGGGGCTTCCGAATTTGACCGGCGCCGTGGGTGTTAACATATAAATAGGCACAAAAAAAGAGAAGGGACTAATCCCTTCTCTCTTACCTAAACGGTTAATCGCCTAAACGCTCAATCGCTTAATTAGCGCACCACAATGACAAGCTGTTCCGGTATCACATTGACGATGTAGAGGGTCTCTGCCTTCTCACCGATAATGTGTTCGATTGATTGCGCTGAAGTGAATCGCGTTTCGGTTCCGCGAATGGTTCCGATGTCGTTGCCATTCCGTTGCAGGAGCCACGTCTTGATACTGATGTGAGTTCTCATAGCAGTTACCTTTCTATTCATCGACTTCAAGATCAAAAACCAATTCCACTTTAAGACGCTTGCGCCCCTTAGCATCACGCACCAACAAGCAGTCGTCGTGGGAGGATTCAATATGGGGCATCGAAGCAACCTTGCTAATCAATTGCTCCATCACTTCGGTCATTTCAATGACAGCGCAAGTAGGTTTTTTCGAGGGTTTGCTCATAACTCCTATTATCCTTTTACACCCTTATTATATAACAACTAATTGTTTTATGCAACGCTTATTTTTAAAAAAGGGATGACACTTTGAGTTGCATGAAGGCCTCTGACGCCGCGGGGGTGTCCCCTCGAGTTGACACTAGCCATGCTTGGCCATCATTTTTAGGCACAAAAAAAGAGGATGGGACTTGCATCCCATCCTCTTCGGAACCCTCACTACATGTGCGTCACTGAAAATTAAAGGCTACCTCTTATCCTCGATTCGAGGTAGCGTGCGTGGGGAAATATTCTTAGAGCTATGCCCAAGGACCCCACGGGCTATCGCCTCTTTAGTTCTTTCCTCTTCCTATGCAACTAGATTCGGATCTCTATCCCTTTCCCTGTCGCATACGCCGGCTATACACGGCGCTTACTTTCTCTCTTTCATTGCCCATATAATACTATATTTTTCAGCCAAAGGCAACCCTATTTTTTAAAAATTTAAGCAACTTTTTGACAGCAATTCTTCCCACATGGAGACCTCTTCGCGGGCTTCGTCAGCCCCTTGTCTATAGGTGTCCATTAACTGACGAAGCGCTTCGCTGCACTCATCGGCTAAGCGATTGCATTCTTCTTCGCAGCGCTTCACCGCATCGTCACATTCGAATACCCGTCCTTTCGCCTCGGCAAGTAACTGATTGATTCGTTCTACCCGTTTCATGATTGCCTCCTTATCCACTCATGTGGTTCTCCTAATACTTAGTCGTTGTACAGAGTAATTTCGAAACCAGGTTCGCTGATAGACTTGAGAATCCACTTAACAATCTCGTGCTCCCCGTCCGTCACTGTTTTGTCAACAGCGAAGATGACATCGCGCCTGCGTCCAATAAGGCCGAACCCCTCATCGCACGCGTCGTTGTAGATCGGGCAAAATGCCGGGTACTCATGGCCTTCCAAATCACTGATATAAGCAATACCCCGATTGCCAACCCAATGCAAGAGCTTCGCATTGTAGTAGCGACTGCATATGATATTCTCTCTCATAGTAGTCCCTTCCTTTCATGATCATATTATACTAAATTGAAATGTAGAAAGCAACAACTTTCGGCAAAAAAATACACGGTGGACATCGCACGGACACGCTTACGGCAATCGCCTGCAGGTACCAACATAGGCAACTTTTTCTGCGATGGAAC
>JAQVQJ010000026.1 GCA_028701635.1 Clostridia bacterium
AACATTACAGTTCCGCCGCCATATTCACCCTTGGGAATTGTTCCCTCAAAATTTCTATACTCCAAAGGGTGATTTTCTACTTGTATTGCCAATCTTTTATCGCCAGAATCATAAGATGGTCCCTTTAGAACAGCCCAACTTAAAAGAACACCTTTCCATTCTAGCCTAAAATCAAAATGACCTCTGCGTGCAATATGATGTTGCACAACCAACTTTAAAGCATCTTTTGATTTTTTCTCATCTTTTATTTTCGATAAATCTTTCAAGGGCTTTTTAATGCCCTTAGGCTCCAATGTTTTATTAAAATCTCTTTTTTTATTATACTTACTAAGCTTTTCTGCCATATATAAATATTCACAAAAAAATCTTTTTTAACTCAATTATTTAAATTTGGCGGAGAGGACAGGATTCGAACCTGCGGAGGCTTTCACCTCACACGCTTTCCAAGCGTGCACTTTAGACCACTCGGACACCTCTCCAGAGGCTCGCCTCTTCTTAAAAAATCTCTACTCTTCTCTATCCAAAGGCAATCGCTTATTTAAAGCAAAGACATTTTAACACAACTCAAAACCTTTTGCAAGTCATTTCTACCCTAATTCCTACCCTAAAAAATTGCAAATTTTTAAGCAAAAAAAAGAAAAGAAAAGTAAGAAAATCAGCAGTCAAAAAGGGTGGGGCTCAATGCCCCCCTTGACTGCTGATTTATCTTAAAACAAATAAAGGGGTAAAGGGGCTAGCCCCTTTTATCAGTGAAAGACCCGCGTCCAAAGGTACAAGTTAAACATAATGGGGAAATAAGGCGCAGCTGCAAACTTTAAACAACAAGTAAAATTTATTGCGTTTTAATAGACAAAAAACTGGCGAAGCCCAGCTCAAAAAAAGTATGTCCCCTATTACTAGATAATGGGGACACTTAAAACTCAAAAGGGAGATAATTTGGAAAAATTAAATATATCATTAAGACATACCTTTGCCACTCGTTGCATTGAAAATGGTGTTGAAATGGTTGTAGTTCAAAGTTGGCTAGGACACGCAAGCATAAGTTTAACAATGGACACCTACACCCACATTGAAGATGATTTCAAAAAGAAAGAATTAGAGAAAGTCGGCTATTCATTTTCTAACTAATAAAAAATAAAAAGGTTGTTATTTAGCAACCTTTTTTCATACCTAAATTACCTAAACATTACAATGGGTATTCTATGCTCTTTATCTGTAATCATTTCTAAATTTTCTATTTCTCTATTTACTGTTTGTTTTTGTTTGTTATTATCAAAAATTTTCATATTACAATAGCATTCATTATAATATTTTTCAAAATCTTTTTCATTTTTGATTTTCTTTATTAAAGGTGTAGAAAACCCACCATAATTTGCTGAAACATGTTTTCTTTTATAAATATATTTTAATCCTATGATTGGTCCAATTCCCCACTTATGTATATATTGTTCTTTTCTGTAATAATGTTGCAAAAAATAACATCTATCATCATATTCATTCAATAATAAATAAAAATTAGGTAAATTCCTTTTCTTAAAATAATTATTCATAACTGCAAATGTTTCGCTAATGCCATATATATGTTTATATTCGTTATCATTTATTGATTTATCTTGTTCTGGTATTGTGGGCACTCCTAATTCATTTTTATAAGAGATTTCTTTTAACATTTCTTCTAGCCTAAACATATTTTGACAAAATTTAATTACTCGCTCTTTTGTAATTTTTGCATTTCTAATTTTTTTATCTTTTGTTGACTCACTAAATAATGCCATTATTTCATGATCATAATTGATGTAATACATGACTTTACTTAATAATATTTTTCTAGAATTGTTGATTGAAGAATTAAAAAGTAAAAGAGAAATAGCAACACCTAATATAGATATAACTAAACTTAAAATATTTAACCAATCCATTTCTATTTCTCCTTATTTTTCTACCCTAATTTGTACCCTGCAAAAATGCAAAATTTTTGTTAAATTTTTAAAATGCTTGTTTATTATAATTGCTTTTAAGGGCACGCGTTCGATTTTCAGTCGCTTTCCAAGCGTGCACTTTAGACCACTCGGACACCTCTCCAGAGGCTCGCCTCTTCTTAAAAAATCTCTACTCTTCTCTATCCAAAGGCAATCGCTTATTTAAAGCAAAGACATTTTAACACAACTCAAAACCTTTTGCAAGTCATTTATGCCCTAATTTCTACCCTAAAAATCTTAAACGTTTTTATATCTATCGGCAAGGATTTATTAAAATTGGTTGACTTTTTGCCGATAACGGACAGTCTTAACCGCCCAAGACCACTACAAAAAACATCTAGATTATTTTAAGATTATATATTAATAACATTTTCATCTTTAGGTATTATAGATTTATCATGTGTAATAATAATTATTATAGATTTATTCTTTAAAGTTTTTAAATAATTAATAAGATTAGTTTTTGTTGAATTGTCTAAATCATTTGTGGGTTCGTCTAAAACATATACTTTTGCCTTTTTATTTAGAGATCTATATAAGCTAATTTTTCTTTTTTCTCCACCAGATAAATTATCAACTTGTGAATCTTGCAATAACCCTGTTGGTTTTGATAAAATATCCTGACCTATATTCAAAACATTAATTAATTTTTTATTAAAAACTTTATTACTATATTGCAAATTTTCATTTATACTTCTATTTAGCATAGATGAATCTTGTAAGCAGTATGATACATCTTCTATATTAAGGTTATCGGACTCAATACCATTTACTAAAAACTTTCCACTTTTTTTAAAAAAATTAGAAAAAAGTAATGTCGTTAAAATAGATTTTCCACAACCACTTTTCCCAACAACAAAGTTTAATTTGTTTTTATTAAAAAATATTTGCTTGTAATTAATTTTTTTATTACCTATCTCTACTAAAATATCTTTAAATTCTATTTCTTCAATTTTATTATGTTTAGGACCTGAAACATATGGAGGATAATCTTTGTTTTCTATAATTGAAAAAACTCTCTCCATTTCAACAGAACCTGTAATTGCAGCACTTAAAATTCTTGTAGTTGCAAATGTTGGCTGATATGTGTTTTTAACATAGTTGTAAACCAATAAAAGAGTTCCTGCTGAATATAATAAAGAATTAATTGACTGTACAGTTATCAAGAAAGCAATTATACAAACTGCAATTTTTAAAACATTCATTAAAAACCAAAAAAGTTTATATTTTTGAGTTAGGTTGATCTCTTTTTTACTTACTTCATTATTTAAGTTTTCAAAATAATTTTCTTCTTTTTTCTCTCCATTATTGAGTAAAATCATTTTAAAATTAGACAACATATTAATGAAATAGTTAGAAACTTTTGCTTGACCTTTTTTTACTTCATGAGTTTCCTTAAAATCATATTCCATCATTTTGTTCGATATGTAGATAAAAAATGGAATAGAAATTATCACAAGCAATCCTAACCTATAGTCAAGAAAAGAGAGATATATTAGTGAAAAAATCGCTTTTACTATAGGAGAAATGAGTTCACAACTAGGAGTTGTATAAATTGAATGAACCGAGTAAATATCATTATTAATTCTATTTACCAAATCTCCTCGGCTAACTTTTGGGAGAAAATTTTGAGTTTTTACCAATACGCTTTTATGCAAATCCTTTCTTAAAACATTAATATATTTTGCAGCCTTGATTCTTATATTTGCCCTTATTTGTTGTTCTCCTATTTCAACTATAATCCATAAGAAAAATAAAATGGATAATAAAATGCTAACATTAAAACCAATAGGTATGCTTATTCCCAAAATGTTTGCAGATGCCCCCGACAATATATCAATTATTGACGCCAAAACCAACATTGGCAAAGCATCTAAAATTCCTAAAACCCCAAAGGATGTAAAAAATGACAAGTTTTTTATCTTGTCTTTTTTAAAATAACTATAAAATTGTTTAGCTCCATAAAACTTTTTATTTTTCATACCCTAAATTCTACCCTGCAAAAATGCAAAATTTTTGTTAAATTTTTAAAATGCTTGTTTATTATAATTGCTTTTAAGGGCACGCGTTCGATTTTCAGTCGCTTTCCAAGCGTGCACTTTCGACCACTCGGACACCTCTCCAAAATTGCTTATTCTTACGATAAACACGAACATTCTACCACAACTCAAAACCTTTTGCAACCCTTTTCTACCCTAATTCCTACCCTAAAAAAATTGAAAAATTTAATAAAAAAACAGACGAAATGCCTGCTTTTCTATATTCTAATATTTTGATTAAATATTTAGATCTTTTTCTGTTTTAGCAACCGGTTTTACAACTTCAATAATAGTTACTTTGTGTAATTCCTTATTGCTGCTGGTAAATTCGAAAGAATCCCCTTTGTTTTTCCCTAAGAGTTTTTGTGTCAATGGATTATTACATGAAATTTCTCCATTTAAAACTTTCACATTGTAGGCTCCCGTAGGAGTAACAACCTCTTCAATTCCATCTAATTTTATTCTAACTTTATCCTTTAAGGCTATACCCATAGAACCAGTTTGAATTTCTTTGGCGTTATCTCTTAAAATTTGAGCCTCTGTTATTTTAAAACTTAATTCTTTTTCTTCTATCTCAAGGTCACAAGTGGTCTCTTGGTCATTTTCTCTTCTTGCTTCGTATAATTTTTTTAAAACTTCTGATCTTTCATTTTTTAACATTTCTATTGATTGATCTAATTCCAACATTCCTTCTGCTGAGTAATAAATTTCTTTCATATATTCCTCCTTGAACTATTCCAATAGTATAACAGAATTCTTACTTTGTCAATACCCAAATTATTTTTAGCTATTTTTAACAAAAAATACAATTGAATCTTGGAAATTGTCGAAAGATAATAAAAAAGTTTGATTTTTGATTTTTTTTTGTTAATCTAAAATTAGACAATAAAATTAGAGGCAAGAAAAGATGGAAACAAAAGAAGAAGATTTAATTAATAAACCAAAGAAACTCACAATAGCATATGAAAAAGCTTATGTTAAGGTATTCTCCTTTGATTTTGAAAATTCTAATCTAAAAGAGTTTGATAATGCCTCACTTCAAAAATTTACTAAACAAGGTGAGCAAATTATTAAATCAAACGAAGGTAAACTTAATATAGACCAAGAAATTAATAATTTTAATGAGGCTATAACAAATAATCTACTTAATAAAACAAAGTGTTTAGGTTTTGTTCTTTATTTTAGAGAAACAGAAGGCGGAAAGCCTGTATCTGTTGCGTATTTTTCCGAAAATAAGCAAACAAAGAAATATGAAATATCTCCGGTATATTCACATAAAAACTATGATGATAACTTTTCAAAATTGATTGTCCAGGTTGCATTTGATTATTTAACAGAACTGGAACAAGTAAAAAAAGATAATGAAATGAAAATAAATATCACCCTTAATAATAAAGACAAACAAATATTAACTTTTTTTGAAATATTGGTCGCAGACTCATCATTTAATGGCAAAAAATTGGAAACCTCTCAAGTTGAACCTCCAAATGAAAATGATTTAAGCGAATTAATATATAGTAAGCCTTCAGAATTTTTAACCTTTGAATTTGATTTATCTTCTCGACCATTAACAAACATAATAGTACCTTCTGATGAATTAACGCTAGCTCAATAAAGTACTAATATTTTTCACTTTCTTATATAAACAAATTTATTTGACATATACTATTTATTAATATATTATTTATTGTAATTATACTTAATTTTATTAACTAAGAATTTAATTCTAGGAGAATAGTATGGACGTAAATCTTATTATAACAATTGTTATTTATAGTTTGTTTTTTTTAAGTCTACTTGTTGGGGCTTTTTGGGGACTCGGTAGGGGATTAAAAAAATCCACATTAAGATTGGCTACTTTGGTAGGGTTCCTGATAATTGCCGGAATTATTACTCCCTTAATATCAAGTGCGTTGTTAACTATTGATTTATCTTTTTTACATATTGATATTGGTGGAAACGTTGTTACAACTATACCAAACTTAATAGACACTGCGCTTGCAGAAATCCCGCAATATGAACAATTATCCGCACTGCCTTCTGTTATGACATTTGTTGAAGGACTGCCTATTGCTGCATTAAATATTATAGTATTTATGTTGTTGATTTTTGTAATGCAATTCATTAGTTGGATTGCTTTTATTATTCTTTCTAAAACAACTCTTAAAGAAACCAAATTGGAAAAACTTATTAAAAAACAAAAGAAATTAGAAAAATTAAATGCTAAAAAACCTATAGACCCTAAACAAAAAAAACCAGTTCCGCTTGTTGCTCCTAAAAGACGCAGAATGCTTGGAGCATTAGTTGGAATGGTTCAAGGTTTTATCTTAATCTTTTTAGTTTTAATGCCAATAACTTCTTTAATGGGCTCTTTTGCAGAAATTGCTGCAGTTCCAGAAGGAGTAGTAGCGGAAGAAGGCGGAGATGGTTTCGATGGAGATCTATTAAATGAAACTACCGGGGATTTAATAAGAAATGCTCTTGGGGAAGAAACTTTTGGATATTTCCAAACTTATAACAATGCTATTCCAACAAAATTATTGAATTTATTAGGCTTTAATAATGTTATATTTGATTCTTTAACTTCAATTAATGTAAACGGACAAGGAATTGCTTTACGACGAGATGCTGTCCATATGACAAAAATCTTTAATGAAATTGTAGAGATAAAGAACGAAATAGACTTAAACGATTCTTGGTCAGAATTAAATTTTGATGGTGCTAGAAGAATAGTTAATGTTCTATTTGATACCGGAGTGGTAAAAGCTTTTGCTGAAGATATGATGCCTTTTGCAATCGACATGATAGAAGATAATAATACATTTGATGAAATGGAATATGGTAATGAAATTTACAATGGAATACAAACCATAATTGATGAGTATGAAGCAAACGAAACTGGATTTATTAATGGGCTAAAAAATGACGTTATTGTTTTAGTTGATATAGCAGAGTATATTTTTGAATCTGGTATTTTTGATGAAATAATGTCAGCCAACGAAAATTATGAAGAATATATTTCAATAGTAGAAGAAGATGATTATGAATTATTAACAAATATTACAGACAAAATTTTCAACTCATTTATGTTTAGAGTACTGACTTCTACTGGGTTAAATATTTTATTAGAAATAGGAACTGAAGAACTTTCTAATGATGGAATAGAAATCAATTTAGGAACAACCGATTATGATGAAATAGATTGGGATTTGGTTAAAGAATCTTTTGGTGATTTTATAACAAATGGATTAGAAATATTTTCAATATTAGACACCTATGGAATTATTGAAAACTTCGAAAACCCAGAAACTTTAGCAGAAGAGATATCAAGTAGCGATATAACTTCTATAATGTCTTTCTTGGGACAAGAAATTGATCTATTAAAAGATTTTCCTCTTTTTGAGGGACAAACTGCAACTCCTTTCACTGGTGTAGTAGATTGGGCAGCAGCTGAATTCCCAGACTTTATAGATGAAGATGCTATTTTAGATTTAACAAGTTGGGAAGATGAACTTGAAAATCTTTCTTCTTCAATTGTAATGTTTAAAGAAAGTGGAGTATTAAGCTATATTATAAATGCTGAAGATGTTGACTTTGAAATAGTTATAGATATGTTAATGACTCCTGTAAATGAAGAATCTACTGCTAATAGCTATTTAATTGAAATTTTAAATCCTTTGGTCAACTTCTCCTTATCTAAAAAAGTTATTGTTTACGGATTAAACGAATTAAACGTGATGTTGGGCGATATGATGGAAATAACAATGACCGAATTTGATTATGAAACTTTCCCAGATGACCAAAACGAAGATATTGTAAATGTTATGGAAAGTATAGCAAACGCGTTCTCTCTATTTAGCGAAGGGTTATTAGAAGATGACGAAGAAGGCGGAGAAGAAGGGGGAGATTTTAATTTGTCCGACCTTGATTTAACTAGACTTTCTGGTCTGCTTACAGCTCTTCAACAAAATGCATTTAGAATTGGAACAACCTTTGAAGTTGGAGTTGATGCAATAGATTTAATAAATAAAACAGTAGAAGATGGTGGAATCTTTGCAAACTATTATATTTCATTAATTAACTACATCGTTGGAGATACTAGCGGAATAAATTATAAAACTGTTGATTGGCTATCATTCTTCGAATCTGCTCAATCTTTAATGTCAGTTATAGATGATCTCGGTGGTGAAGAAGGTGGAATTGATAATTTCTTAGACTTTGGAAATCCTGAAACAGAAGAAGATTTGTCAAATATTTTTGATGCCTTGGGGTTTGGACAAGATGAAGATGAAAATGGAATAAATGATTTTGTTGAATCTCTTGTGGATTTACAAGGAGTTATTGAAGATCTAGAAACAGCTCTTGATGAAACAGAATTGTATGAAGAAATTAGTGGAATATTAGACGCATTGATCAATAGTGAAAATGAAGATGGTGGAAACACTATTGATAGCATTATTGAAATGATTGGAAACGTAATCGGGGATACAACTATTTCTGAACAAATCAATTCAACTATTCTTGGAAACGAACAAACAGTTACTGACAGATTGTATATATTGTTATTTAACTACACAAACTCTGATTTAAATCCTCTTGATTATTTAGACATTGCTCCAGATACAAAATATATCGAAAAGACTAGGTTTGAAGCAACTATTAGTGATTTAACATGTGGAGCAACATTCGTATTACAACAAGCAGTAAATAGCGGAACAAGAATTTATATTACAGGTATAGATGCTTTAACATTGGAAAGTGAAATTGATGCTGCATTAACTGCTAATGGAATTACAGATATTGCAAAAATAGCAGAAATTAAGGGATATTTACTAACAGATTTAAATCATTTATTTGTGCTTGAGATTATATAATATGGAATTTAAACATATACCTGTATTGTTAAATGAAGTTATCGAAGGGTTAAACATTAGCCCTTCAGGCTTTTATTTAGATTGCACACTAGGTGGCGCAGGACATAGCACAGAAGTTGTGAAAAGATTAAATAGCAATGGAATTCTAATTGGTTTTGATAAAGACATTGAAGCGATAAATACTTCCGCAAAAAAACTTAAAAAATTTAGTAATGTTGTTTTTTATGATGTAGATAAAAAAACATTTTCAAATGATTTAATAGAAATCAGTTCTTTTAACGAACTAGAAAAGTTAAAAAAAGATAAAACAAAGCCTTTTTGTATTTTGATAAAAGAAGACTTTAAAAATTCAATAAAAATATTAACTGAGATTAAAATACCAAAGTTAAATGGCATTTTAGTTGATTTAGGAGTCAGTTCATATCAAATAGACAACACTGATAGAGGTTTTAGTTTTAAAACTAATTCACCCCTAGATATGAGAATGGATCAATCGCAGATTTTAAATGCAAAAGATATTATTAATACTTATAGCGAAAAAGAATTGCTTGAACTTTTCTATAAATATGGCGAAGAAGAATTCTCAAAAAGTATAGTGAGAAATATTGTTAAGGCTAGAAATATTAACCCTATCGAAACAACAAAAGAACTAAATGACATAATTGAAAATAGTATGCCAAAAAAGATTGTCTTTTCTCGCGGTGGAGCGGCAAAAAAAGTTTTTCAAGCCTTGCGAATTGAAGTAAACGGAGAATTAGCAGGGCTAGAAGAATTTTTAACAAATTTAATTTCTTTATTATTGGAAAAAGCTAGAATTTGCATAATTTCTTTCCATTCATTAGAAGATAGAATAGTAAAGAATGTTTTTAGAGATTTATCAATTAAATGTATTTGCCCTACATATTTTCCAAAATGTGTTTGTGATCACAGAGCAAAAGTTGCATTAATAAATAAAAAGCCTATTATAGCAACAGAAAAAGAACTCGATAATAATTCTCGTTCAGCGAGCGCAAAACTTCGCATAGCGGAAGTTAAATCATTTTAATTTTGAAAAAAGAAATATTTGATATAAAATAATAGTAATGGAAGAAAAATTTTCTCCTCAAAGAGAAACAAGAACTGCAATAATTGAAAAAACATCAACAGACATTTCTGCTGAGTCTTTAAATGAGTCAACTACTGAAACAAAAAAAGACTCCGCAAAAAAGATTTTATTTCAAAATTCACCTGAAAAATATATGGAGAATTTAAAGAAAACCCTTGCCCCAACAACTTCGCCAGCAACCGATGTAGCCCCAAAAACTAAAATTGAGTTTGAGGCGGCAAAAACTTTCGTTACAGAAGAGCCAATAATAGAAGAACCAGTTCAAGCAATTTCTCAAGAAATAAAAGTTGAGAGCGAAGTAGAAGAAAAAACTGAAAAAGAAGTTGAACCTTTAACACAAGAAGAAGCAAAACCCGATATAAATACCAATCCTATGAACAGAATAAAACCAAAGATTGGGCTAAAGAAGAGATTGAAAATCATAACTTTTGGTTTTTTTGCAATTTTAACCTGTCTATTGGGTTGGTCTTTTTTCAATGGAAATGAAATAGAGACATTGCGAGCTCAATTAGAAGCTTCAAATAAAACTTATTCTGTAAATTTAGTAAACTATATTAATAATCTTTCAAAAGTAGATGACGGGCTAACTCCTGAGAGTTTATTTAATTTACAAGATTTATCTAATGCTGGAATTATTCCACTCGAGCCAACCCTTGCGACCCCTGTCGAGTATACAATCAAAAGCAATTGGTTTGATAAATTATGTAATTGGCTTTCCGGTATAACAAAATAGATAATTAAATACTTTTCATATATACAACTTTCTTTTAATAAAATATTTTAGAGATTTCTTTATTTTTTTGAAATTTCTAGGAGTTTATTTTGGTAGAAAAATTTAATTTACATTTCTTTAAAAAAAGAATTTTTCTTTTTGTTCTAGTTTTAATTATTTTATTTTGTGCAGTCGTCGCTCGATTGCTTTATGTACAAATTTTTAATGGCGCTTATCTACAAATAAAAGCAACGGACCAATGGACTCGTGATCTTCCAATTGCTGCCGAACGTGGAACGATATATGATACAAATGGCTCTGCCTTGGCTGTATCATACACAACTTATACAATCTATACACGAGCGAGAGAAATAAAAAATTCAACTTCAGTAGCTACTTTACTCTCAACCAAGCTTGGATTAGATTATGTTGAAACATTACAAAAAATCACTGATACATCTGTTAGCGAAGTTACTATAAAATTACAAGTTGACAAAGACATAGCTGTGGAAATTTTCAATGCAGGGTTCAGCGGGGTTTACCTATCGGAAAGCATAAGTAGATATTATCCTTATGGAGATTTATTAACTCAACTTTTGGGTTTTACAACTATTGATAATATAGGACAGGCTGGGATAGAGGCTTATTACAATGAGTTATTATCTGGAATTGGGGGGTATTCACAAGTACAAAGCGACCTTTTGGGAATAGAAATATATAATAGTTTAACAAACTATGTGTCATCTACTCCAGGACTTGATATTAATTTAACTATAGATACCAATATTCAATTAATTGTTGAACAAACAATGAATAAATTAATGCAAGAACAATTAGCAAAAAGGGCAACTTGTATTGTTATGGACCCAAACACTGGCGAAATTGTGGC
>JAQVQJ010000155.1 GCA_028701635.1 Clostridia bacterium
CCGCAATGGCTATCTGGATGGCTACTACTTATCTCAACCCGCTGACTTCTATATTTCCTGCAAGCTATTCAATATGGCAAAATTTATACAATAGCTATCAATTGTATCGTCACGATAAAAATGGTGCGAAGTGATTGAACAACACCTTTCTGCTTCCATCAAACTTCAAACCCGAATTATTCCGATAAAGTCAACATTGCGTTGGTGGGGTGGATACAAGTGAAAAAAGAAATAGTTGTGTCTCAAATTTGTCTCACTTTTCAAAAAAATGGACAATTTTTCAACTTAACATGCTGAAAATAAACAATTTGTACTGCATGAGGGATTCGAACCTATCGATTTTTTCAGAGAAATTTTAAATTTTCAACTTGCTGTAAATCAACTACTTATATTTTTCATTTTGCCGATTTTGTCTCATTTTTGTCTCAAATTTGTCTCACTTCAGAGCTTTAAAAAAAGCTGTGTAACAATGACTTACACGGCTTTTTTTGTTTTTTTGAAGTTTATTTTTTTATGTTTTTTCCATTTTTCACCCTTTTAACCTGCAACACCTAAATGACTAATTGCCTACTTTGACTTCTTTGTAATTCTTTGCATACCGGCAAAGCCCGCGCTCTATGGAAAAAATAACGTCCTCTTTTCTACAGGCACGCAGGTTGTACTCAACTGTTTTTTTCATATTCTATTTATTTTAATATTTCATCAATGTCATAACCTTTTGCGGCGAAAATCGTATTAAGTTCGCTAAGTAAATCTCCTGGCGCAGGCTCCCAATAGGTAATATCATTTTTATTAATTCGCATACAGGTCTTTTCTGTTAGATGTTTCCATTCATTTCGCATATTGTCTAGAATACTTCTTTTTAATACCAATATATCACTATCTGTATCATCGGTAAGAGTTTGAATGTCTCCATTATACTCAAAAACCATATAGGCATCATAATAATCTGTATTTGTATATTTTTTTGTATCTATATGAGCAAAAAGCATTTTATCTCCTTTGTCTTTTAATCTTATTAAAAAATCTTTTCTTTGTGACTTTTCTAAAGTGCCAATAATATTACATGCCCTTTCATAGTAAATTTTAGGATCAGTTTCTACTTGCGAACCTTCTTTAAAGTCTGTTTCATATATATATCCAACATCATTGATGTCGATATTTTGCAAATTATTTTTATCATCATAATATCGTATAATTGCTCCATCAATACCCAATATTTTTACAGGTGCTTCTATCATTGCCGAGCTGTTTTCTTTGTCAATTTCATACGCCATCGCAACATATTCATTAACGCCACTATAATGTTTTAATTTTTCAATTAGGGCTTCCTTAGATGGTGGTATGACATCATATATTTTTTTACGTTCTTTCATAATGTTTATTTTTTAATTAATTCCAATTCATTTTTATTGAAAATCAAAGAAAGCACCTTATCTTTAAGACTATCTTTAAGTTCAATGGTTATTTGCGCTTTCAGAGGACTTTCTGTATTATTTACGGTATAGATTTCCGGATACGATAATATATCAATCTCTCTAATTCGCAATTTCTCTGCTATTTTAGAAAGATCGTCAACTTTTAAATTCTGTATACCATTAGAAATTTTGTTCCATTTCGATTCTGGCAACTCCATTAGAGTTGCAAATTCGCTTTTAGATAATCCTCTATCATTCATTATTTTAATAAGATTTTTAACACTAAAATGTAATTCAGGGGTTTTTTTGGCTTTCATAATAATTTTATTTTCAAAGTTAATAATTGATAATCAATAAGTTAATCTATTTTGGAAATAAAATTTCAAAAATCGAAGAATCTTCTTGCGATTATCGAAATATTTTATTTACCTTTGTAGCGAAATTAAACAAGTATAAAAGTAACGCAAAAAAAACGAATTATGAAAGAAATTATTTTAACAAGGAAGCAGCGCCGGCAGATAAGAGAGGAGTTCGATGATCCAACTAACTCGACGATATCTAGCTGGATGCGCTTTCGCACTAACAGCAAGCTCGCGAAGTTGGCGCGCAAGAGAGCGCTTAAGCTCGGCGGAAGACTGGTAGAAGTAAACGACATAACGCCGGAACCAGATGACATCGATAGAGAAAATTAACACAACTTAAAAACCAAATGCTATGGAAGAAAAATTAACAACTAAAGAAAAAATTAAGATTATGGAAGAAAAGATGAATTTTGGAGAAGCTTTAGAAGCTCTCAAAGAAGGAAATAAAGTAACGAGAAATGGCTGGAATGGCAAAGGAATGTTTCTATGGCTGAAGCCGGCAACAACAATTAAAAGCGAATGGTGTAAAGATGAGCAATTAAAAGAGCTTATCGATCAAAACGGCGGCGAAATCATCGGATTAGGCACCATTTGTATGTACACTCACGACAGTTTGGGAAGACATGCAATTCTCACCGGTTGGTTAGCATCCCAATCTGATATGCTTTCGGACGACTGGAAAATTTACAACTCAGAGAAATGAAAATTGAAATAGAAAAATAATAACTACAAAAAAAAACGTTCTTTGAAATATTTAACTGCCGATTTTAGAAAATAAATTATATTTGCAATGATTTAATAATTAAAAATTTGAATTATGGCAACCAGTAAAAAAGAGGCTATTAGCCCATCTATTCTTAAGCAACAAAAAGAATTAGTTGCTTTAATGCTAAAAAAAGCCGGTATAAAGTATGAAGAATTGGTCGATGCATCTGTCCGTCTATGGGTCGCAGAAAACTTAGACTTGCTTTCACCTTCAGAAAGAGAAAAATATAAAAGTGTTATTCTATGACAAAAATTGAAGTAGCAAAAAACATTTTTATAGATACTAATGTTTTAATCGGTGCTTTTTC
>JAQVQJ010000156.1 GCA_028701635.1 Clostridia bacterium
AGTGTCACGGATAAACTTATCGCAGCCGGAATATCGAGCAGACAGTTATATCGTTCAGCAGGTGATGCTATGACCGTTAATGTATTGTATGAGATTGCTAAAAATATGAAAATATACCCTTAAAAAACATTACAAAAATAGTTGACAAGTTATTATTATTATTGTAAAATATCAAAGAAAGGAGTTGTAAATATGAAAACTATGAAAGAAAAAAGAAACGCAAAAAAACTAACGCAAGTAGATGTCGCAAGATTAGTCGGTGTTTCGTTGACTGCATACAGACAATGGGAAGAAGGCGTAATGACACCCAACGCTCAAAATCAAATTAAATTAAACGAAGTGTTGGAGGCGAAATAATTATGGCTGATAATAAAAAGTATTTTACTTTTACAGATGAAGAAGATCTTGAAGCAGAGGAAGTTAAGCCATATTTAGCTAAAAAGGTATTGGATGCTTTGGAGTGGGAAACATCATGGCTTGAATCTGATTTGATTCATTCAATGGTAGATTGTCAATCTCCTATCGAACAGTTAATGGCACTATACTTATGCCACATTGGAAATAGTTATCGTGTGATTTCAAAGGAAGTTAAACTTGATTTAAATATTCTCGGTTATATCTCCCAAAGCGAAATTAAAATCGGCAACAAAACATACAGCGTTGATTTTGAGGCTTGTGTTTGTGATAACAAAACAAATGAATATAAATCATTTGTAATTGAATGCGACGGACATGATTTTCACGAGAAAACAAAAGAGCAAGTGCGAAAAGATAAAGAACGAGAAAGAGATTTAATAAAGTCCGGCAGAACAGTAATAAGATTTTCCGGATCAGAAATATATAGAGACGCATCCGGATGTGCAAGTGAAGTATTTAACATTATATTTAAGCATTTTGAAAGGAGATAGGAGATGCGACCTAAAAAAAACGGATTAGATTATTTTTCGTTAGATATAGAATTTGATGATGAAGTTATGTTAATTGATGCAAAGTTCGGGTGCGAGGGACTGTGTATTTTAATAAAACTTTGGCAGATAATTTATAAAAATGGTTATTATGTTCAATGGGGCGAGCGAGAAGTTTTGTTATACAAAAAAAGAATAAATGCCGACATTAACTTAATAAATGACGTCATAAATGAATGCTTGAAATGGGATATTTTTAATGAAAAACTCTATAAAAAATATGGTATTTTGACTTCATCAGGGATACAAAAAAGATTTATCGAAGCAACTCAAAGAAGAACAGATATCGAATTTATTAAAGAGTATTTACTTATAAAAAATGTAAAAACCTTATACCCAAGAAAGGATAAAAAAGGTAAATTAAAGGTTAATGTAAACATAATCGGAGTAAATGACGACAAAAACGAAGTAAATGACGACAAAAGTACACAAAGAGAAAGTAAAGAGAAAGAGAAAGTAAATAGAAAGGAAAGAGAAAGTAAAGAGAAAGAGAAAGTAAATAAAAATATATATGCTGATTTTGTAAAAATGACAGAAGAAGAATATAAAAAATTAGTAAATGATTTTGGAGAATTAAAGACAATAGAAAAAATAGAGGATTTAAGTTTATATAAAGGTTCAACCGGAAAGAAGTATACTTCAGATTATTTAACAATTTTAAGTTGGGATAGAAAAAATAAAAAAGATAACGAAACAAAATCAGGGAGTAAAAACAACAAACCAAGTAATACGTTCTTTGCTGCGGCAAGAGAGGAAGGGTTATTATGACAAGAGATGCAATAATTGCGTTATTGGGAACACTTAAAACTGCTTACCCATATTTTTACAAAAACTTAACAAAAACCGAAACAATGGAAGTAATTGAATTGTGGGCGAAAATGTTTGCAGATGACGATAATTACATAACAACAAAAGCGGTAGAAAAATTAATACAGACAAATAAATTTGCACCAACAATAGCAGATATCAGGGAGAAGATGCAAGAGATGACAACCGTAAATAGTCTTGATGAAGGGGATGCGTGGAAAATACTACTAAAAGCAATAAGCAAGTCCGGATATAGCGACTATAAATTATGGCAAGAGCTACCCGAACCAATAAAATCAATTACAAGTGCAAGACAGATTCACGATTGGGGGCAAATGGAAAGTGAAGATGTTAACACAGTTGTTCAGAGTAATTTTCTCCGAGCATATCGAATAAAAATGCAAGAGAAAAAGGAGTGGGAAATGTTATCAGAATCAGCAAAAGAAGCACAGAAAAAGATTCGAGAAATGGTTAATATAAAACAGATCGGAGAATAATATGACAGCAGAAGCAGGGTTTATTCCATTTGCGATGGTATATCGTAATGACGAAGGTAAAAAAGCATATGGTTGGGATAAATTCCAAAGAGAATGGCCAAGAACAATAATTATTTATAGCAGATTTAAAAAATATTTTATGTGAAAGGAGTAAACAATGAACAACGGTAAGATATTTGAGCAAGAGATAAAAGCAAGTGTTCCTACCGATATGTTCTATTACAGGTTCAAGGACGGAACTGCAAGTTGGGGTAAGTCAGATAACACACGCTTTCAAGCACATAACATTTGCGATTGTATGTTGTTTGACGGACAGATGTTGTATCTTTTAGAATTAAAATCGCATAAGGGTAAATCAATTCCGAAGTCTTGCATCAGACCAACACAAATGATTGAACTGCTACAAGCCGATTGCTTCGACAATGTAGATGCCGGATTTCTGTTTAACTTCCGAGATGTAGGGCGAACATTTTATATGAGTGTATCAGATGTTGCATTTGTATTAAGTCAAGCGAAGTCGGTATCAATAAAGGCGTGTGAAGATTACGGAGTTGAGATTGTGGGAGTTAAAAAACGCACAC
>JAQVQJ010000157.1 GCA_028701635.1 Clostridia bacterium
ACCTGCATATGCACCAGAAGCACTGACCGTTATAGTTTTACCTTCTCTATTACTTTTGTTATGGTAATAGGCGGGTTGTTGACCTCCTGCGATTACTGGAACACTACCATCTGTAACATCTTTTTTTGTTATACTTTCACCTTTTTTAATAATGGAAATATCTCCAAGCTTTTTTACCTCCCACTTATCACTAAACCCTTTCAATCTTTTATTTCCAGTTAGCAAATCTTGCATCAAACCTTTTTTTATTTGTTTTTTTATTTCGATTTTTTTTGAAAGTTTTTCAGTAGCTTTGTCCCAAGTTTCAAGAACCGAAACAATGCGATTTTGTTCGGAAAGGGATGGAAGCAATACATCTTGATATTGATATTCAGATAAATAATTTCTTTTATGCTCACCAACAATGTATGGATGAGATTGCATCCATCCATAAATAAATTTTATATTTACATTCTTTTTTGCCTTTAGAATTTTCATTGCGGAAGACTTTACTTTAAATGGAAAGTCGACAAACTTATGAGCGGTAGTAAAATCATCAAAAATAATTACAGGCAATTTTTGATATACGCCAAAATTTTCATCTGTGTAGCCAAGTATAAATGTTTTACCTGCAGTCAACACAGGCGTGGAATAGTGCCCCCTGTAATCTTCTGAACTAACTATATAATTTGTAGGTTGTTCATAATCTAAAAGTTCACCCAACTCTTTATATTGCCATTCTGTTATATTGTTTGCTTGTGATTGAATAATTTTCATAATTAAATTACTGTTACTTTCTTAATTTCAGAGATTAAATTTGAGCAAGTATCAGATTTTTTATATGAAATAAAATGATTTTGCAATTCTTTTGTTTCCGACTCACTTTTATCTGATTTTTTTAACAAATTAAGAACACGATTTTTATTATTTTTATTAAAAACTTTAAAATTGATCAGGGATTTAAATACATAACCAATATAATCAGAAAATAAAATTCCCATAGTGTTATTATCAGATTTAATAAAAATACACTTTTCAAACAAATAATAGTTTCTTTTTTGTAATTGTGTTGATATTTCTTCGTCATCAAATAAATTATGGGAATTGCCAAAACAATTATTTTCATCAGCAATAACAGATATTAAGCTTTTTTTCTTTCCGCTATTATTTTTAGGTATTTTTGATATTATTTTTTTGAGACATGAATTATAGCAATCAATTTCTTTTTTTTCTTTGCCAAAAAAATCTATACAAACAAAGGTTTGAAATTTTGAAGTTTTTTTACTTTTTGAGCATGATAATGACAAAATTTTTTTCATAATTGAAATATTTTTCCCTACTTCATTTCCAGAAAACAAAGAAGAGCCTTTTATTTCTTTTTTGCTATCAAAATTAGGAAAATCTTTTAAATGCTTCTTAAAATTTTCATTTAATTCTCTATAATATTGAGCGTCAATTAAAGTACACACTAAACCATACCCTTTGTTTTTAGAGTCTTTGTTTATAATTCCAACATCTTTAATTTCATCTATAAACAAAATTTTCATATTTATTACTTAGATTTATTAATTTCAGATTGAATTTTCTGAAGTTGTTGTTTAACCATTAAATCTTTCTCTTTCTTTTTTGATTCCTCTATTTTTTGATCCAAAATTAATTCAATCGAGAGTTTGATTGGGAAAAAATATTGAAGGCATTCTTCTTCTGTTAATTCATGAACGCCTTTGCCAAGAATAGTATATATTCCTTTCATTTCTATTAATTGGCTTGGTAAAAAATCTTTAATCGCTTCAATTTTATCGAGCATCTTTTTTGTCTTAAAATCTGCATCCAATAAGTTTAGCCCATCTTTATTATTTTGATATGTTTCAAAAATTAAATTTTCAAAAATTCTTCTGATATAAACAAAAGATCCAGCACCCGCTCCGTGAGAAGCAAGGCCAATTGCTTTTTTTAGATTTTTTAAATCTTCTACTGGAAGGACTTTATCGTATTTCTTACCTAATTCAGCAAATTGCAAATCAGCCAAAGATGGAAATTGACCAACTTTAATAATTTTATTATTTATTTCGTCCTTATAAACCATGAACCATAAAAAGTCATTATCTTTTCTTTTACATTTAAGAGTCACTATTGCAAAACCTTTCACCTTCTCGGGTGTAAATTGATTTGTATATTTAGTGTCCAATTTTTTAATCCAAGAAAAATCAATTTTATAAGTCGTATCTGTACTATTTATTGCCGAATATGCATCTACATCTCCATTAAATATTTCTGAAGAATTTTCAAAATCCTTATAATCAAGTGATTTATATAATGGTGTTTCAAAGTAAAAATCGTGTTTGCTCAGTAAAATATTTTCTATTTCTGTTTTAGTTTGGTTAGTCATATTATTTAATTCCTAATTCCTTTAAATATTCAATCATTTGCTTTTCGAGTTTTTGAAGTTCTGGTTCAAGCTCTTCTAATTCTTTTAGATTAGCTTTTATATCAACAGGCTCTTCTTCGACAAAGGTATCTACATATCTGGTGATATTAAGATTGAAATCATTTTCTTCAATTTCTTTGACGGAAACCTTGCGAGCAAATTTTTCTACATCCTTACGCTTTTTGTAAGTAGCGTAAATTTTCTCAATATTCTCATCGGTCAAAACATTCTGAGCCTTTTGTGCCTTGAATTCTTTTGATGCTTCAATAAAGAAGACATCTTTTGTTTTTTCGTTTTCTCCACCTTGCTCCCGTGAACGGTCTAGAATAAGAATCGCAACAGGAATACCAGTTGTTTGGAAAAGTCCCGCAGGAAGTCCGATCACTGCATCAATCACATTTTCTTTAAGTAATTGTTCTCGAATCTTTCCTTCAG
>JAQVQJ010000158.1 GCA_028701635.1 Clostridia bacterium
TGCCGTAATTCATTTAAGACTTCAGAAAGTTTTTGTTCAACATTTTCTCTCTGGACTCCTACTGGCATTTTTTATCACCTCTCATTTTATCTTACATTCATATTATATACAGTATAACATAAATATATTCCCAATAACAAGAGAAAAAATAAATTAATTTTTCGACAAACTCAATATGATTCACCCATAACGCCAATGTATTCTCCGCGCTCCCAAAGTTGTAAGACAGTATATTTAGTATCTAAATTATCCACCCACTCTTTATATCTTATGGTAAAGTCCTCTTGGTAGTGAGAAATATTCCAGGGTTTAAGCCAATACTTTTGCCATATTCCAAATAGTTTTGGAGGCGTAGAAACAGTTCTGAGAGTTTGAATAATGTTATTACTAGAATCTACCCCTATAATGGTTATAAGATTGCTTTTTGAGAGACTAAAAAATCTGCCATCTTTGTACAAAGTAGGATCAAAGGACATCTCGAAAACTAAAGGAGTGCCTACATAATTAATCATCGTAAGTAGAAAATCATCCTCACGAATTATTTTAACTCTAATTTTATTCTTGCGAAGGATTTCTTTTTCTTGTTCTGTTATTTTATTCATATAAATTATGAACGCAAATGTCCCTCCTTGAAGACATTCAAAAACAGCCCCATCTTGATATTTAAATTCTGGTCTAGTTTTAAATAACTCTAGGGGTTGTCCTACTGCTAAAAATGAGAAATTATTTGAGTTATTCATTTAAATCACCTCTCATATTAGTATAAGCAAAAAATCCTGCAAATGATACAGGATTTTGGAAAATTTTTATTCAATTAAAAACAACATTTTAATCAATTTTAAGCCATTTTGCTCCTGCAATATTCATGTCTTTTAATTCTTTCTCATAAAATTCATCAACAAGTTTCTTTAATTGAGTTTCATCATCACATTTAATAATCGTTTCTGCAATACATGTTATATCATCTTCAAAATACAAAACTTTATATTTCATAATTTCCTCCCCTAATAAAATCTATCTTTTAATCATAGGCCTCTGGATTTTCTAAATAATCATCTATTATAATATGAATTTCTTCTAGTGTTTCTTGTTTTGTTTTTAATGAAGGATTCCACTCATCAGCTAGTATCCAAGCATCAGTTTTTCTATAAACTAAAAATGAATATCCTTCATTTTCTTTTTGTATTTTTATAGTAAACCCTTTGTAAAACATAATTCACCCCCTATTTAAATTTTCCGTTTTATTTACTTTGTAATTTTAATTTTCTATTATTATTTTTTGCTATCTCAATAATTTTATCGTTTTTTAATGCTTTATCGGTACAATCAGCACACATTCCATCAAACATATTTCTAGTAACAGTAGTATCATCTTTTAAACAATAACTACATTTCGCCATATTAATCCTCCTAATAAATTTATCTATTTATGTTGTTAATTTCCCAAATAATTTTGCTTCCTCAATAGCTTTTGAAGGTGTTGTATCATCTGTACAAGGTTTGACTTCGCAATTATCGTTACTACAGAAAACAATGGTCTTTCCCATCTTCCCTTTGATGCCAGTAGAGTAATATTCTATATCAAGTTTTTCTCCACAGAAAGGACAACAAATACCTAAACTCATATAATCATCTCCTTTGTAATATTTTTAGTCACGGTACCACCCGTTCAACGGGTGGCTTGATTTTAGCCCTATAAGGGCTGATTACTTGCTACACCTGAAAGGTGTGGTGTCACAAGCACTACTACCATCTGCCTCTAAAAGAGGCTCTTACTTATCTGTTTCTTCCTTCTTCGCCTCTTCCTGCTGTTCTTGGATATACTTCTTAATTGCGTCTTCAGTGATATTCCCAACTGTTGCTACATAGTAGCCTCTTGCCCAAAATGCTTTTGTCCACTTGCTCCCTAACTCAGGATGTTTATCAAATATCATCAGTGCGCTCTTTCCCTTCAGATAACCAACAAACTGCGATACAGATAGTTTGGGAGGAATGCTCACACATATATGTACATGATCCGAACAAACCGCACCTTCAATAATCGTAATTCCTTTATATTCGCACAACTTCTTAAGTATTTCTCTTACATCAGCCTTAATCTGCCCGAACATTATTTTCCGTCTATACTTTGGTATAAACACTATGTGGTATTGGCATCTCCATCTCGTATGTGATAAACTTGAACTGTCCATATGGACCGCCTCCTATATTGATATTGGCTTGCAACACCGATATCATTTTATCATAGGAGGTGTCTTCATAACATACGTAACACTACTGCTTACTCTATTCTCCCCAGCTTAGCTGGGGGATTAGTGTTTTCATTCATTTAAACAAATCTATAAACCCAATCTACTCTATTACCATCTTTGTCTATAGTAAATAATGCCCATTTACCTGTATCCATTGAAGGAGGTTCTTGCCAAGTTTGACCACTATTTTCAGATATCTGAACAGTTTCAGGAAAATAGTAAAATTGTTTCCAAACGGATTGAATTTCATTTATTGTATAAATAGTTTCCATTTTATTTTCTCCTTATTAAATATTGTATTTTATTATATAATTCTGTCTTTTTGCAATGTAGAAATAATCTCTTTTTTTATATCTTCCATTTCTTCTTCTGTAAAATCGCCATTAAATTTTATAAAATTTCCTTCATTATCAAATACTATTTCAACCATTTCTCCACTATTAAGTTTCCAAAATCCCATTTTAAATTCCTCCTAATAAAAGTTAATTTAATACATATCACATTCCAGTGGAGTTCGTGATTGTGATAATTCACATTTAACCAATCTAAACTTAGTTACTTTTGTTGGTTCAACTACAT
>JAQVQJ010000159.1 GCA_028701635.1 Clostridia bacterium
AATTACAAAATAGGAAAGAGCAGCATATCAAAAGAAGATATAGAAAAACTTAAATTAAATATTTCAGATATTCGTCTTGGGCCAAACCACCTTCAAACAATTGGAGGAGTAGATTTATTATTTACTCTTGCACAAACAGATAATCTAATTAAAGGAAGCTTTAGAAGCAATAAAAATATTGACACTTCTTTAATAGCAAAAGAACTAGGCGGCGGAGGACATAAACTTGCAGCAGGGTTTTATTTAGAAAAAATGCCCTTAAAAAAAGCAGAACAAAAAGTACTTGAGGCTATTAAAAAAGTCGGAATTCACAAGGCAAATTAAAATTGCTAAAATAAATTAATTAAACTTTCCCAAATCATAGAGCTTATTAGAAATTAAAACCGCATTAAGCGCCGCGCCCCTCAAAAGTTGATCTCCGCAAACAAACATTCTAACCCCATTATCAAAAACTTCTGGATATCTGATTCTCCCAACTTCAACTTGATAATTACCCGAAGTGTTAAGTGGCATAGGATAAATATTATTTATTGGATCGTCGCAAACTTTAAGCAAAGATTCTTTTTCTAAAGCTCGTCTATATTCTTCCAGATTTACCGGATTTAGCGTTTCAACAATAATATCTTCAGCATGCGATCTTTCTACAGGAACCCGAACACAGCCACTAGAAATTCTCACCGAATCATCCAAACCCAAAATTTTTCTTGATTCCCAATCAGTTTTCATTTCTTCACGAGTGTATCCATTATCTTGATAATTATCAATATGAGGAATTAAATTAAAAGGCAAAGGATATTGAAATTTACTATGTTCCAGAGGCCTACCTTCGAGATAATTTTTAGATTGTTCCAACAATTCTTTTCTACCCCCGTTTCCAGCTCCACTTGCAGATTGATATGTAGAAAAAATAATTCTTTCGATCCCAGCCATCTGATTTAATATATGTAAAGGTATTGCCGCAATTGCCGTAGTACAATTTGGATTTGCAATTAATTTTGATGAATTCTCTTTTAGCAAATTCCCATTAATTTCTGGAACAATTAAAGGAATATTTTTATCATATCTAAAAGCCGAGGAATTGTCTACAACATAACAACCAGAATCTTTTGCTTTCTCCCAGTTTGCTTTTGACCAATCTCCACTAATCGCCCAAAGCGCCAAATCCAAATTAGAATAATCCGCGTCTTCAGCTTTTTCAACAAGAATAGAACCAAAAGGGGTTGTTAATCTGTTCCCCGCAGATTTTCCCGCATAAAGAAACAAATTATTTATCGGAAATTCCAATCTATGAAGAACATTAATTATTTCTTGACCTACTTCTCCGGTGGCACCAAATATCCCCGCATTTATTTTTCTCATAAAATGTTAAACTAGAACAAATATTTAAAGATTATTATTTATTTTAATAAATCTTAAAAATAAATATTTATATAACTTTTATTTTTAAAATTCACATGTTAAATGAATTAGAAAATTTGACAATAAAATTATGTGAAAAACTTCCATTAGACATTACTCTCTACGAAATCAACGGTTTTTGCACAAAACCAAATGAAAATTGCGATTACTGCGAAAAAAGCAAGGATGAACTTTATTTGTGTAATAAAAAAACATACGTTTTTGAAAAAGAGTTAAAATTTTGTTTAAATAAATTAAGAAAAATAAATGAAACTTAAAAGAGAAAAGTATAAAAACAATAAGAATATTTATTGTATATACAAAAGTAAGTAAAAATGGAAATAAAATTTAATATAGCCTTAACAGATAAATGGCTTTATTCTTTAATAACCATTTGTGTTTTCTTAATTTTAGGTGTTGGAGTTTATGCTTATCAAAGTAATCAAAGAATGGGAAATCCTTCTATTGCAGGACATTCTGCAGGAGAGATGAATATTGAGTTTGGAGGACAAATAAAAACATTGCAAGAGTTTATTGATAGTGCAAAAATAATAACCGAAACAATAAAGGTAGAGAACTCTGAATGCTGGGATGATTCAAAAGAACATAGTTTAGAAGCAAATTGCCCCAGCGGATATAAACTTATTAGTTGCTCCCATAGCGAAGGAGATATGAAAGAAAGTGGAGAATCATTTAGAACGATTGTTGATTTAGAGAATAATATGTGCAAAATAATTGTAAGAAAACCAGGATGCGCAGATGATATTGAAAATGAAAGACAAAGAGTTATTGCAATTTGTTATAAATAATTATTATAAAAAAATATTTCCAGCCTTATTCTTCATAAAAATAAATCAGTATAAATTGTAGACACATCAAAAAACTTAAAAAAATAAATATAAAATTAAAAAAAATAATAGCTCCCTTTTATTCCTTGTCATTTAATAAAAAGAAAATATATAAAACTTAAAAGTAGTAACAAAAGAAACATTTAAATAGAAAACTCTTCTTACAAAACTATGAAAAAAATCTACAGGGGAATATGGGCAGATAAATTAAAAGACAAAGAAGAATTACCTGTGGGAGGATCAATCTTCGACGATGAATTAAAAACAAAAATTTATTTAGACTTTAACTCTTTCAAAAATCAATTAGAAAACTATTCTAACCCTGAGAGAATATCTAAAGGATACAAAGAAAGTGAAGAAGCAATAAAGGATTGGTTATCAAAAATAAATTCCGATTTTGATCCTTATCTCTTTTTTGTTACAAAGAATGTTCAAAAAAAAGTTGAAAGACTATTGGAAGTAGACAAGACCAAAGAAACAAGCACTGTAGATAGAATGATAAAGATAGAGAAAGGAAAAAGGAAACTAACGGATTTAATTGGAACAGCAATGTGTGCCGAACAATCTGCACTAGGAAAATAAT
>JAQVQJ010000160.1 GCA_028701635.1 Clostridia bacterium
ATGGAAGTGGCGGAGTTACAATGACAGTAAGCTCAAATGTAGTTACAGTATCAGGAGCAGGTACTCCTTTCGCTAGTGGCGATGTTTATGAAGTAGGTATTAACGACCAAGACAAAGCTTATGACCCTTCAACAAATTCACAATTAGTTAGTCCTTTAAAGAATGTTTGGAATCAATACACTGATGTAGAAACTTTAGTATCAGCTCAAGATTTAACAGATTCATACGCAGACTTCGGAGCTGAGATTGATACTAGAGGATATACTAAATTAGGTGTATGGGTTATTGGTGATGTTAATGATAGCGAAAACGTAAATCTTAAAGCGTTAGTTAAACACACCTCAGCAGGAACTGATGAATATGAAATTGAAGCTAGTGGTGGTGTTAAAGCTCTTTGGACAACTGGTGCATCAGACTTTAAAGCTTACTATGAATTTACTATCGGTGCTGCTCCATTTGTTCAATTACAAGCTATCGCAGGAACAGTCGGTGCAACTGCGGGAGACCTTTCTATCGCGATTACGAAAATTTTTTAGTATAATATTATGAAAGGAATTAAAGGATTCCAAAAAGGTCACACAATAAATAAAGGTAAAAGATGGCATAAGTTAAAAAAAGATAAAATAAGGGATAATGAATTAATATCTATTGGATATAAAATTATACATTATCAAGGATATATACCAGAAGAGGAGGAACTAATAAATGATATATCCAGTGTAAAAAAATATATGTATAAAAGAGATAAGATAGATATAACTAAATATATCAAAAAATTTGATAAATATTCATTAATACCAATAACTAAGATTTATTAATTATATGGCAGGATTTATACAAGATTCAAACATCCCAGTTAAAGCCACAGGAGCTGAACTAGACACAGGGACTAACGATGATAAGTTTGCTACTGCTAAGGCTTTGGCTGATAGTAAATATGTAAAAAGAGATGAAACAGCAACTTTAACTAATAAAAGAATTACACCAAGAGTAATATCAGCCGCATCTTATACAACAGACACAGGAACTTCTTTAGATGTTTCAACTTGTGACCAATTTGAAATTACCGCACAGGCTGGTGCTTTACTATTTAATGCTCCAGGTGGAACTCCTTTAGGTGGTCAAAAACTTATTATCAGAATTAAAGATAACGGAACAGCAAGGGCATTAACTTATAATGCTATTTTTCGTGCTATGGGAAATGAATTACCATCAACAACAGTTGTTAGTAAAATACTTTATATGGGATTTATTTATAACGCTACCGATACTAAATGGGATTTAGTCGCTGTGGCAAATGAGGCATAGAAGTATGACTAAAAAATGCTTACAATGTAATAAAGAATTTGAAAAGCCTTATAATGAGTCTTTGATAAATTGGAATACTAGACATAAATATTGCTCTAAAGAGTGTTATACAAAATCAATGAAAGGCAAGGATATTTTAGGAGTTAATAGAAATATAGTTGCTTGGAATAAGGGTGTAGCCGTTTTAAATAATAGGAGAAAAGAAAGCGATAGACATATTGAAATGGGAAGAATTGAATATAAATTATGGCGTAAAGCGTGTTTTGAAAGAGATAATTATACTTGCCAAAAAAGTGGTCAAAATGGTGGTAATTTAGAAGTTCATCATATATTTAATTATAAAGACTTCCCAGAACTTAAATTATCTATTGATAATGGTATAACATTAAGCAAAAAAGAACATAAAAAGTTCCATAAGATATATGGAAACAGAAACAATACAAGAGAACAATTAATAAATTTTTTAGCTCAAGAAGCATAATTATATGGCTTTAATAGATAATTTAGTTTCTTATTGGAAATTCAATAATAATACAACAGATAGCAAAGGAAGTAATGATGGCACTTTAGTTGGCAATGCTACTTATACTACTGGAAAAATAAATAACGGACTATCTTTAGATGGCTCTGGAGATTATATGACCACAGGAGCTTTTGGAATATCAGGCTCAACTGCTAGGACTTATTCAATGTGGATAAACACAAATAATGTTTCTACAATTAAGACTATATTAGGACAAAATCCTAATACAAACCCTCCATATTTGGCTAATTGTATTATACATATAAACGCAGTTTCTGGTGGAGATATTTATTTTGGTTTTGCTGATAGTGATTTTTATACAGCTGGAGGTCAGATTACAACAGGCAATTGGTATCATATTGTCGCTGTTTATGAAGGGGGAACTTTAAGTACATCTACTGTAAAAATATATGTAAATGGTGTTTCTAAATCTTTAACAAAAGCTGGTTCTTTAACCAATAGTGCTAATACAACTGATAGCAACAATCGTATTGGTTCTGACTCTTTTACAGGAACTCGTGACTTTGATGGAAAAATAGACGAGGTTGGTATCTGGTCAAGAGCCTTATCTTCAACAGAAGTAGGAGAACTATATAATAGTGGAAGTGGACTTACTTATCCTTTTACTACTACAAGTACAGCTAACTTCTTTCAATTATTTTAATATATGCAAAGCAAACCAATAACAAAAATAGATAAGTTTAATTAAATAAAAATATGGATTTCACAACACAACCAACTAACTCAACTGGTGAATTAACAGCAGAGTTAGCGATGGCAGTTTACAATAAAATAAAAGAAGCTGGAAATGCTGACTTAGCATATAAAGCTCAAGTAGATAGTTTACTAGAGCCTGAGTGGTTTGATATTGTTAATAAAGAAGGTGATAGAATTATTAATGAAATTATCGCTAAAGAAAATGGAACATTTATTGTAGAACCTGCTTATCCTGCTGAATATGACGAAGAAGGAAATGTAACTGCAGAAGCAGTC
>JAQVQJ010000027.1 GCA_028701635.1 Clostridia bacterium
AATCATGAAAATAACTTTCGGTGCACGGCGAAGCAAAAGTAATCAAATCACATGTGTTATATATTTTCTTGCAATATTTCTTCATCATTTTAAAAACAATTGAATTTTTTTTCACAAAACCGGTTGCGACAAGAGACTCAGGCCATAAATCTAAACCATAATGCATGTGAGGAATGTTTTGCTTTTTGCAAAATTTGCCAACTCCATGAATAGAAAATATTGGCGATATAACATGTGACAAAACAGCATCATACTTTGTATTGCATTTTTTCAAATACGAATTATAAATATGAAATATAGATAAGTAATTTCTTATCAAAGAAAAAAAACCTTTTTTCCTTATTTTTTCATTTAATCTTATTATCTTTACGCCATTGATCGTTTGATTCTCTATATTTGAATATCCAGAATATATTTCGTAAAGACCATAACTTGGTTTGCCAGTAAGAACTGTTACATCGTTACCCATTTTAACTAATTCTTCTGCGATATTAGTTATAGAAAATGTTTCAGGATAATAACGTGCAGAAACAATCAAAATTTTCATTTTTTATCTCCTAACATAATTTTAAAAAACTGTTTTTTATTATATGAGAAAAGGTATTTTTTTGACAACTCTTGAGCTTTAAGACCGACTTTTTCTAATAAATGTTTATTTTCATATAAATATGAAATGGTATCAGTCAAACTATTAATGTTAGATTGTTCAAAAATAAACCCATTTTCATTATTTTTTATTAATTCTAAAGCCTGATTATATGATGAAATTAAAACTGGTGTCCCAGAAATAAAAGATTCAATAACAGATCCAGGTGTCCCTTCACCAACATATTTTGTAGGTAAACAAAAAAGATCATATTGTTTAATAACACTAATAGAATCTTCATAATTAGCAATGCCTTTATAAACAATAAATTCATCTAGCAAAGAAAAAAAAGTATCATGTTCTTGTTGATTAAACTGTAATTCTCCATATATATCTAATTTTATGTTAAAAGATTTTTTGTTTAACTGTTTAATAGAATCAATTAAATCAAAAATTCCTTTTTCTGTACACACTCGTGAAATAAAAATAATCGACAAAGAATTCGCAAATGAGTATTGCTTCTCATTAATTTCTGCATCTCTGAAATTATTCAATATTTCAACATTTGATAAAGAATAAAAATGTCGATATACCTCAGCAATAACCTTATTCTGTGGAATAACTTTATCAAGACTATTGAGATGCTTTTTAATATAATTATCTTTAATATTAAAAAAATTCTTACAATTAATAAAATCGTTAATCTGATCAGTGTTCAAACTATGAATTATTTCTTCTAATGTTCCTATTCCTAGCATTACAAATATAACTCTACTTTTATGACTTTTATTAAAAAAGTTTACAAATGGTATAATAAATCTAGAACCATTTGGACCGGCCATGATAATAATTGTTGCTCTTTTCTTAACTGCGTTAATAATTTTTGATATTATTGATAAAATTTTTCTTTTCCATTTGAATAAATCAATAATTGTTGGATTAAAACCTTCCTTACACAACAATTTATAGTAGAATCTAATTTTAATTCTACCACCATCGGCAATTGGCGAACCCCCATTGTTGTTTCCAATTATAAAAATTTCTTTTTGATTGTAATTTTTCATTTTCTCCCCCTTTTAGTTTCATAAACTTTTTGAAAATATGCGTCCCACTGTTCATAAATTTTATCCGAAGAAAATACTTTTGATCTTTGCTTTGCTAAATCACCATAAAAATTTATTCTACTTGAACTCGAAAGAAGATATTTCATTTTTATTGCCAAATCATTTTCATCACTAACTTTTGTCAAAAGACCATATTCAGAATTGCCAAGCAGTTCTCTCGGGCCTCCAACTGGGCAATCAGTTGAAATACACGGAACTCCAACCGCCATTGCTTCCATTAATGCATTTGGCATTCCTTCAAAATTCGATGAAAGAACAAATAATTTTGCTGATGACAATAAATCATTAACACAAGTAGAATGTTCTTTTAAAAAGATACGGTTCTCTAGTTTTAATGAAACTATAGCGTTCCTTAAACTATCAAAGGTTCTTTTATCATCGATATTACCATAAATATAAAGTTTTTCTTTAGGAAAAGTTTTAGAGATTATCGCAAATGCATTGACCAATAATATATGATTTTTTGCTGAAGAAATTCTTCCAAAACTTACGATGTCATGAAATGGAGGCTTTCTTTGAGTTTGAAAAAAAACATCAGAAACAGGATTTTTTATGATGATAGATTTTGAAACAATGTTTTTTTTGAAAAAATTTGATGCTTCCTTGGTTTGAAATACAATTCCATCAGTCTTTTTAAAGAGTATTCTAGATAAAATTTTTGCGGCGACGCTTCCATATTCCGCTCTTGGATCATTTCTAATAGAAATTATTGTTTTTGCTTTTGTGAATTTAGAAGCGATAATTGATCTAAAAACAGGTCCGGGCTTAAATGAAACAAGAATATCAATATTATATTTTTTTATTAATTTATTTATGAGATAAATTCTAGATATATTTGAAGAAAAAGGGTGTTTGTTGCTTTTTTCTAAAGAAACGAAATTAACAGATTCATAAATTTGATATTCATTATTTACTCTTTTATCAACGACAAGATAAACATTATATTTTTTGTAAGTGCTAAAAAAATTCGCAAGATTTGATATAACTCGTTCCGCACCGCCTTTATACAAAACATCAATATAGAACATTATTTTCATAATTAAACCTCTAATTCATATAAATCATTCATTTCTCGTTGCTCAATATTCACAGTTGAATAGCAATTGTCCTCTTTTAAAAATATATAATAAATGATGCCAAAAATTAGATATGTTGTTTTGTCTGCATAAAAAACAATTAGAAAACTTTCTAAAATAAACATGCACAAAAAAGCATAGACAACAAAAGATATCGTTTTATTTTTTTCTTTTAATTTAAAAATAGGGTAAATAATTGCAAAATAAAAAAACAAAAAACCAATTACTCCAAAATTACACATTACTTCACTTAAATTCCCATGAGTATATGTTCCAATACCTGAGACAATGGAAAAACCATTAACACCAAAACCAAAAATTTGTTGTTTAGCGGCCAGTTCGAAACCATATACTTGCCACAAAAAACGTGTGACAAAAGATTCATCAGATGTTGTTCCAGATTCTGTGAGTGTTTGAATGATCACAAGAAATCGATTTTTTATCGTACTCATAAATGGCAAATTAATCAAAATAAGAAAGGTAATAATTAATCCAGCCAAACATATAAAAAAGATTGATTTATGATTTTTAAACTTAATGAACAAATAAAATAATATTAAAAAGAGAAAGATAACAACAAAAGCTCGGCTACCAGTAAAGAATCCTATTAATATGAAAATGATTAAAGGAACTACATACATTATTTCAATTTTTTTCTTAGGAAAAAGAACAAAATACAAGCATAAAGCGCAGCCAAAACTCATATATGAACCAATCGTATTTACATTATCATAGAAATCACCAAGTCTATCCAAAGAACCAGAAAGCAAGTCTTTACTAAAGATATCCTCATAATAATGAATAATAAAATAGATTGAAAAGATTGCAAAAGCTAATACCAAAAGCTTTAAAACTAAACGAATGTTATGTATTGCGATGAAAGAATAATAAAAAGTTATAAAAGTTATCGTTAACAAAAAAAGCGTTAACCACGATCTAAATTCGTGTGAATAAATTATTGTTCCTATGAGTGCCCACAAAACAAAAATAGGAATAATTAGAAGTGGCCATTTAAATTCAAAATGAGAATAAAGAAAAATATAAGAAAATGTTAGTGCAATATAAATTGCCATTAGGATATATGAAATATATTGGAAATATGCTCTGCCACTAAATGACGGCAATGAAAAAACATATAAACATAAAAAAATACAAATATTTATATAAATTGTCTTTTTTAAAAGAAAATTTTCTTGCATTTTTAAAAACAATTTTTTCATAATTTTCTCTCTATATGTTTATCTGTATTGTAGTAAGAAAAGAAAAATGCAAAATAAAATGCTATAAATAAAACAATAAAAAATAAATATATCAACATTGATAAAGATGGGAAAATGAATACATTGTCAAATATTGAATAAATTAATTTAAAAATTAAATATGGAGAAAAAAGAAAAACGGTTCCTAAAATAATATTTTTTTTCTTTTTATATATTCCATATATTTTTAATAAATAAATTGAAACTAGTAGAATAAGTAATGAGAAAACAAACAACATAATCGAAAAAAAATTTCCAACTATGTTAACATTTCGATTATAGAAGAAATTAAGAAGTTCATTTTCATTGGTAAACTCGTTTCTTATGTTATGTTCACATACGTTTAAAGAATAATTTGTTTCGTCATAATTTTTATTAATATAATCCATAAAATATTCATTTTGAAAAGAAAAAGTATTAAAAAAATAGCAAGCTTGCTTATTGAATCCCTGTGGATAAGTATTTGAACTTATAACGAAGTTACCGAAAACATTTTGAATAGTTTCATAATAATAATTTTCTTCCAAATAAATATCAGCAATTGAATAAACATATGTTACATCGTTAAAAGAAATATTTATATGTGATGAAATTAAAGATTCATAATCAGACACTATGTGCTCGTCTAGTTTCCCTTGCTTTTCTAAAAGAATATCTGCTTGGCTTTGACTTATGTAAACAAAAGAATAAGCTCCAGAATAATTAAAGTCACCTTTAAACATTAATTCAATAGGGTAGTATTCATGTTTATAATGATTATTGTATTCAACATTTGAATTAAATTCAGTATAAAGTATTGATAAGTTTTGATTAGTATCAATGTCATCAATAATTATTTGACTGCTTTTATTTGAATTAATCATTCCAGCAAAAGTAGTTCTGTTTTCATTAAATATGCCATATAAAGAATTAAATTCTGAAACAGAAGAGTAAAGAGGGTTTTCTGCTTCATCAAATGACTCAACATAAAGAGATAGGCATTCGCCATCATTTGTTTGATTTTTTACAACTTCGGCAAGTTGATTTGCATAATATTCTTTTTTAGTATCAGAAGATAAATCTCCGGCAGGTATCAAAAGAAGCAAAGAAAAACAAGCGCAACCAAAAACAATAATCTTTTGATTTTTTTTAATCTTTAGAAGATTAGTCTTAAGCTTGTCAAATCCATTTCTTATTGTGTTAAAAACTTTCATTAGTCCCTTGTAAATAAATCTCTTGTAAATACTTTTCTTCTTACATCAAGCAAATCATCAGTAAATCTATTAGCAATAATTACTGAACTTTTTTGTTTAAAGATTTTGAGGTCATTAATTATTTCAGATCCGAAAAAAGTCTTTTCATTATATGAAGGTTCGTAAATAATTATTGTCACGCCTTTTGCTTTCAAGCGTTTCATAATGCCTTGAATAGAAGATTGCCTGAAATTATCTGAATTGAACTTCATTGTCAATCTATAAATACCAATAATCGTATTGCTAGATTCTCCGTTTTTAAAACCAGCCATTTTTAAAACTTCATCTGTAATAAAATCTTTCCTTGTTTTGTTTGATTCAACAATTGCAGATATTAAATTATTAGGTACATCAGCAAAATTCGCTCTCAATTGTTTAGTATCTTTGGGCAAGCAATAACCACCATAGCCAAAAGATGGATTGTTATAAAAATCGCCAATTCTTGGATCGGCACAAACACCATTTATTATATCTTTTGTATTAAGCCCTTTACTCTCAGCATATGTATCTAACTCATTAAAGTAAGATACTCTTAAAGCTAAATATGTATTTGCAAAAAGTTTTACGGCTTCTGCCTCAGTAGATTCCATAATATAGGTATCAATATTCTCTTTAATGGCTCCGTTTTTCATTAAATCAATAAATTTACGAGCAAGTGTTATGTATTTTGATTTTTTCTCTGGAACACCAACAATAATTCGTGATGGATAAAGATTGTCATACAGAGCTTTTCCTTCTCTTAAAAATTCTGGTGAAAAAAATAGTAAATCGTATTCATATTTTTTTCTTAGTTGTTTAATATATCCAACTGGAACAGTTGATTTGACAATTACCATTGGCGTATTTTGATTTTCTCGATTTTTTATTTCAACCATTACCGATTCAATTGATGAAGTATCGAAATAGTTTTTATCTGGATCATAATTTGTTGGCGTTGAAATAATAATAAGTTCTGCATCTTTATATGCTAAATTTTTGTCGGTTGTCGCCAATAAATTAAGTTTTTTACTAGACAAATATTCTTCAATCTCTTTATCAACGATTGGAGATTTTTTGTTATTGATTAACTCAATTTTTGACTGCAATATGTCTAATGCAATAACTTGATTGTGTTGAGCAAGAATAATTGAATTAGAAAGTCCAACATATCCTGTTCCAACTACTGTAATTTTCATAATTTCTCCCATGAATAAAAAAGTATATTCAATACTTATTTTAATTGAGAATTAATAAATAACCAAGTAATATAAATATTTTGTTATTTTTTCAAATAATATTCTTTATACCACTCAACAAATTTTTTTAATCCCTCATCTAGAGATGTAGTAGGCCGCCATTTAAAATCTTTTATTAAGTCACTTAAATCTGCATATGTTTGATAAACATCTCCTGGCTGCATTGGCAAAAATTCTTTTTTGCCTGGTTGTTTAATAACATGTTCATTGATAAGATTTTTTTCTAATATATTTACAAAGTTCATTAACGAATTTGGTTGATTATTTCCAATATTGTAAATCTTATATTTTGCGCCATTATTGTCCTCTTTAGGTTGCTTATTTAAAACTTTTATAATTCCATCAACAATATCATCAATATATGTAAAATCTCTAAACATATCGCCATTATTATAAATTTGTATTGGCTCTCCTTTTACTAACTTGTTAGTAAATTTAAAGTATGCCATATCAGGTCTGCCCCATGGACCGTATACTGTAAAAAATCTAAGACCTGTCATCGGTATTCCATATAATTTTGCGTATGAATAGCCAATTAATTCATCAGATTTTTTAGTAGCTGCATATAAACTAACAGGGCAATCAACTTTATCATCAGTCGAATATGGAACCTTAATATTAGAACCATAAACAGATGATGAAGAAGCAAAAACAAGGTGTTCAATTTTATAGTGTCTGCATGCTTCTAAAATGTTAAAAAACCCAACTATATTGCTTTGAATATATGCTGTTGGATTATCTATTGAATATCTCACTCCGGCTTGAGCGGCAAGATTGACAACAAATTCAAAATTATTGGTTTTGAATAAATTATCAACATCTTTTGCATTCGATATATCTCCTTTTACAAAAACAAAAGTACTATAGTCAACTAATTTTTTTAATCGCTCTTCTTTTAAATTTACATCATAATAAGAATTTAGATTATCAATTCCAACTATTAAATAATTATTTTTCAACAGTTTTTCAGCAAGGTGAAAACCAATGAATCCTGCAACGCCAGTAATAAGAATTTTTTTCATAATATCTCCCTTATAATAAATTATTATATTTCATCAAATTCAATTTGTTGTTTTTCTTTTTTACTAAAATGTAAATATGAGACGATGTTATCAAAAATTTTTGGAAAGAATAATTTAAGAATAATAAAATAAAGAAATGCGCAACTGATAATTTGAAAAATGCTTTGTAAAAAGGCATATGAGAAAAAATCTTTAATAATAATTAAAGGTATCATTCCAAAAGAGCAAAAAATTGAAGGCAAAAATGTGGTTGATTGCTTAAAGAATGATAAATTGTATCTATATTTTAAAATTATAATAGCAATAATGGTTATCAATATATTCGATATCGTTGTGCAATAAATAAAAGCCGAATAGTTTTGTTTTCCAACTGTAAATCGCAAAACAACATCAATAACTAACATTATAAGCTGATAAATAATTGATGAATAGAAATGTCCTTTTGAACGAAAAACTTCACTTAAAAAATTATTAAAACAAAGAAGTAATGGCTTTGTAAGAGAAAAAACAGCAATTACAAAAATAGCTTCAGTCCATCCATCACCTAAAAAAACAGTTGTAATAATATTAGCGAAAAAATATGCGCCTACTCCTAAAGGAATAAGTATAGATAAAGCAGCTGATTGAATCGAGAAAAAAGATTCCTCAAAAGCCTTTTTATCATTTTTTAAGCGTGATAAAGTTGGAAATAGAACTGCTACAAACGCTGTTCCAAAAAGAGAAAAAATACTATCAACAGTAGAATTTGCTACTTTAATAATTCCAACTGTAGTTTGATCAAAAAAGTTTGCTGCAATTATTGTGCTAATCCAAGAACAAAGCCAAATTATAATTGATTCAACGATCATTGCAAAAGATGCAGACAGCATTTTCTTTAATACAAAAAACGAGAAATAAAATTTAATTTTCTCTTTGCTTGCTTTAATTAAAAAAGGCATTTGAATTATACGTCCAGCAATGGTACCAATAACAAGTGCCCAATAGCCCATTCCAAGAAAAGCTAATGGTATTGTCACAGCAAAAGGGACTAACGAATAAACAATTCTAATCAAAAATAATTTCTTAAATAAAAAACGCCTTTTCAAATCAGCAATGAATAGCGCGTTTACTGCCGCAAATGGTATTTGAATAGACGAAGCCATTAAAACAATTTCATATCCGCTATTGCCAACATATGCAGATAGAGGATACCGAAAAATAATTATAATAGCACATAAAGCAAAAGATAATATAAGTGAAACATAAAAGGAAACTGCAAAATATTTCTCGTATTCTTCATGATTTTCAAAATCATGTTGAATAATAAATTTAGCAAATCCACTATTTGCGACAGTTTCACAAAAAGTGACAACAATTGTAACCGCAGTTGCTATTCCATAGATTTCTGGTGTTAATAGTCTTGCTAAAACCATTGTTGATAGAGGAACTGCAATTTTTGCAAAAATTTCTCCAAGCAATGACCATTTAACCGACTTTTTTGATTTACTTTGTATTTCAGTAGAAGAAAGTGCCATAATTCAAAAAATAATATATCACATGAAAAGAATAATTACCCTTACTATTATTTTTAAAAATAAAATAATGATTATTTATATAGCAAAATATCGACAATTTATAAGAAAGAAATATTATTTATTCCAAACTTCTTTATTCACGACAACAATTTTTTCTTTGATACATTCAATGACTCTTTTAGAAACATCCGTTACATCATAATGCTCTGGGCATTTGGCAAACTTCCATCTCATCAGTTCCGTATCGATGGCGAGCATAATTCCTTGCTTATCAATGCCAGAGACAACAATTGATCCAGCTTCGACCCCTTCTGGTCTTTCGGTGCTAGTTCTAATTAATACAGCGGGGAAATGTCTCATCCACGATTCTTCGGTCAGAGTGCCACTATCGGAGAGGACAAACATCGCGTTTTCCTGCAACTTAACATATTCTAAGAAACCTAATGGTTTGAGATTTCTAATCAAAGGATTCATCTTGAAACCTTCAGCTTCTAGTCTCTTCTTGGTGCGTGGGTGAGTAGAAAAAATGACAGGAACTTGATATTTCTCGGCAACAGCGTTAATCGCTGGCATTAATTGTTGGAAATTTTTCTCGATATCAATATTCTCTTCTCGATGAGAAGAAACAACGATGTATTTACCTTTTTCTAGTCCTAAATCTTCAAGAACTTTAGATTGTTCAATCTTCTCATTTTGAGCATTCAAAACTTCGAGCATCGGAGTTCCAGTTATAAAGGTATATTGAGGATCAATTCCTTCTCTCATTAGATTGTCATAAGCGTGCTGGGTATAAGCGAGATTGATATCTGAGATATGATCAACAATTTTACGATTGATGGTTTCCGGAACATTCCAGTCACCACAGCGGTTGCCGGCTTCCATATGGAAAATCGGGAGTTTTAATCTTTTCGCCGAGATGGCACAGAGGGCACTATTGGTGTCACCTAAAATAAGAACCGCGTCAGGATTTAATTCTTTTAGTAAATCATACGATTTAGCAATGGCGTTTCCGATTGTTTCACCAAGATTCTTCCCTGCACAATTTAAATAATAATCAGGAGCTCGTAAACCTAATTCGTCAAAGAAGATTTGATTGAGTTCGTAATCATAGTTTTGTCCCGTATGAACAAGAATATGTTCAAAATCAGTGTCTTTATCTAAAGCTTTAATTACTTCGCTTAATCGGATGATTTCTGGCCTAGTGCCAATAATGGTTACAACTTTAATTTTTTTAGTCATTTTGTTTCACCTCAAAATAATATGTATCTGGTTTCTCTTTATCAAAACGTTCGTTACACCACATAAGAGTTACACTATCAGTATCACCAATATTTGTAATATTATGTGCCCATCCTGCAGCAATAGTAACAATTGTTGGATGATTTGCTGAAACAATTATTTTTCTATATTCATTTGTTTTAATGTTTTTCAATTCAATTCGGCAAGTTCCCACAATTGTTAAATATTGTTCAACTTTGTGTTCATGAAAATGATTGCCTTTTGTAATTTTTGGTTTAGAAACATTAACTGACATTTGGCCTTCATTTTCATCTTTCAATAATTCAGTAAAAGATCCTCTTTGATCAAAATGAGTAATTAATGGTCTTATAAGTTGAGGAAGATAACTGATAAAAGTGTAATAAATTTTGTAATATATGGAGTCTGGATAAATTGGGAGACAATAGGGATTATTTTTTTCTAAAAACAAAAACTTTTCTAGATTACCTAAAGAAATGTCTTGTGATTCAAAATCAATAACTGTATTAAATTCTATTTTTTTATATCCATTTATAACTCTAATAAATTCAACACATATATCATCGACATAAACTAAATGCATAATCTTATTTTTATCATCAATTGAATATTCATGATTATTTGCAATAGCGTCAAAAAGAGTTGAAACAAAACTATTATAATTTGGTCTACATCCCCAACCAAAAACATTTGAAAAGCGATAGACATAGACATTTAAACCAGAAGATAACAAGTAATCCTCTGCCATCTTCTTGGATTTACCATAATCATTATCTAAAACCGCTTGCGTGGAACTAGAGAAAATAATCGGAATATCTTTGCCACTGGCTTTGATTAAATCGACGAGTTTTTTGGTGAAATTGGCGTTGCCATCATAAAACTCTTCTTTGGTTAAGGGGCGATTGATACCAGCGAGATGAACGATGAAATCAGCTTTAGCGATATAATTCACTAAATCTTCTTGCGATGAGTCTTTATCATATTCAAAAACTTGATGGCCATTATTCTTAAGCCATAAGCCGAGATTTAATCCAATGAAGCCTTTTGCTCCCGT
>JAQVQJ010000002.1 GCA_028701635.1 Clostridia bacterium
ATCTTACTTAATAGTACCTACCACTAGTCGGATTTGAATCAATAACATTTAACCCTATATACAAAAAATCAGCTATTTTTAGCTGATTTTTTGCTAGTTTTATTACTAATTCAATATGTTTTTGGAGTCATTATTGACCTTAATGGGACAGGCTCAAAAAATGGAAAAAAGCCTAACTGGTTAATTTTTACCCTCTTGTTCCCTTTTGGTTATTCTTATATACTTTTGGGGGAACTCCACAGAAAGTTGGTAACAGTGCTTAACTGGTTAATTTTTACCTTCAAGGGAACAATAAGGGAATTTAGGGGAAAATAGAGCCCTAGTTTTAATTTTTTAATTTGTAAATCGTTGCTTCAATTTGAGTAGTTATCCATTCATTAAAATCGCCAAAATTATTATCAATATATTGAATTGCTTCATCACTTAATTCATTAAATATACTTTCTTTAGTTTTTCTTAATGCTTGTGCTTGAGCATTCAAATCGAATTTGTTTTCTTTCTTTAAACTTTCAACAAATGTTTGAAATGTTGAAGCTACATTATTCGTAATAATTTCAGTAATTTTTGTTAACAAGTTTCTTTCTTTTTCTCCCTTGATTTTAGTATTTAACCACTGTGTTAATTTGATACCTAAAAAAGTAATCAATGGAATTACTATACTTGTTACTACTACACTAATAATGTTTATTACAATTTCGTTCATGATTTATTCTTCCTTTATTTTAATTGATCATCAAGTCTTTTATGTGCTGATGCTACACTAGCTTCTACTTTTGCAAGTCTTGTAGATATCCCATCAAACTTTGACTCCGAGTTATCAAGCCTCTTTTCAATTCGTTCTATACTTGATTTGATATAACCTAAATCTGATATTACCGTTCCAGACTCTCGGCCAATCTCTTTTGTATCGTTTTTCACATTCCTTTTAAATGCAAGATAAGCGAAAAGCACAGAACTTACCGAACCTAGTATTGATAAAACTGTTAATGTTATTTCAGTCCCTGACATTATCTCTCACCGCCTTCAGGTAATTTAATATGTTTCTTAATTCTTCAAAATATTCTGGTGAGTTTGATTTGAAATTTTCTTTAAATACAATAATCTTTTCGATTACTTCTTCGCTTAATTCAACTTTAAATTCATTTGTTTCGAGATATCTTTTGACTTGCTCTTCTATCCTATATAAGTGATATAGGTTTTTCTTTAACGAACCATCATATAAAAATGTTTCATAATATTCAATAACTGCATTTAGATATTGTTTTAAGTATTTCTTGAAATCTCTATTTTTATAACTTAAATATGTTTCCTTATATGATTCATCCAAAATTAATGGTTCAAGCGGTGATAAAATATCATCATTAAAAATCTTTAAAAGTGGGGTTACACTTTTGTGAAACTCCATTTTTTTATTGTAGTATTTTCTACCAAAAACATAATACTCACAATTTGTTTCTCTATCTGCTATATGCATAGCACCATCAAAATCATTTAATATTACTATGATATCTTTATCCGATTTTTCATTACTGTTTTGGTAAGCTCTTGACCCACCATAATATGCAAGTAATATTTCTCTATCTTCAAACACTTTAAACATTATCTAAACACCTCTACTAACCCTACATTATGATCTGTATTATTTGAGTATAAATACATTTGAGTTCCTGTATATTCAATGGTCAAATAATAATCGCTTCCAGCATATCGATACCTTAAACTTGACATTGAACTTCCTTTTAAAAAGTTTACTGAAAATACGAATGTTGCAAACCATCCTAATCTAACATGAATCAAACACTCATCTACTGGAGATGGAAAATCGGACATATTATATTTCTTAACAGTTTCCCAAGGAGATACTGGTTGTATTGTTACCCTTCTAAATCTATTTAATAATTCAGTTCTTATTTCTGAACTTTTTTCGTTTACCATATTTGACAGTGTGTCTATCTTTGGTCTTGACTGAGTAAACTCGCTATCCAAACTTAAGTTTGTTGCTGTCTTTGTATATTTAGCAATTGGAAACTGATATCTTCCATTTGTGGTCGATAAATTGTTTTGTGTAAGTGACGGCCAACCATTTGTTTGTTCTAATCTTTTTAGTTCTATAGTATTTGTTGCAAGGTTAACTTCTACAACAATATATCCGTTTTTAGAACTATCAAGCGTGACACCAATTTGTGTGTTTGCTTCCATATAAATTCTTCGGCCATAAATTTGTATATAACCTGACCCAAATATAATGGTGTTGTTTCCAGCTGAAACTGAAACTTCACTTCCAAGTCCTTTTATAATTCCTGCTGGAACTAAATCGAACAAGTGATAATTGATATCAGCATCATCTTTACTTGATACTGTTGCACCATCGAATGTTATTTTTCTTAAAGCCATTTTATTTCCCCTCCAATATAATTTTTAACTTTTCTGTTAATTTAATTCTTTGTTCCCCTAGTGTAATTAGGAAATCTTTTATTGTTCCGTTAAGTTCAATTCTTGATAGAATCGTTGCCCATCTCTTATCTCCATGAATAAATAAAACCTTATCTCCTAACTTTACTTTTTCAAGTGGAACAAACACTTGATTGTCTCTTGTGATACTGAAATTTATATTGTGCATATAATCTTCTTTTAAAAGTTCTTTAGATGCTAAATCATAAAGTGTTCCCATTTCAGTATCAAGGTCTTGATATGATATTTCTATCTTTGAAATATACATTGCACCGATTTCGGCTTTTAGCCTTATATAGACATATCCATTAATTTCATTAATTCTATCGGTGGTATATTCCTTGTTCTGTGTTTGTGTTATATTTTTATAACCTGTTGATGCATTTCCAGCTTGCAGGTTATATTCGTTTTGAACTGAAACTGTCGCAAGTGTTACCTTAACTTGGGTTATCTTTATGTTGTTTCCAAAGTTTGATATTGCAGTTGATAACGAAAAGACATTTGTATTTGGATTCATTGCTGAACCTATCTGGACTCCCCTTTTTGAACCTGATCCATCGAATCCAACATATGTAGCTGCTGTTTGATACCAACTAATATTTGAAAGTGTAATTGTACCTGCACTTGTTTTAATTTGACCTGATGTAAAAACATGAGTATATATATTTCCTTTAATGTCATTATCTTTATAAAACTTCTTTTTCTCAACGACATCAACAATTCTTCCTTCTGCATTTTTATCATCTGTTATTGTGTTATCTTCTAATAAATAAAATGACTCTTTTGTTTTATGAATTACATTATCGGTATTCGGAATGAAAGTAATTTTATTTAAATTAACTTCTTTATTATCACTAATATTTAATCCTCTAATCATTGGAAAGTTTGAAGATAATATATGCTCATTTCTACTATCAATTGTTACTATTTTTAAATGGGTAATCACTCCATTAAGTATTCCAAGTCTTGCTTCAAGTCTTATCTTATATTGTTTGTAAACATCCCTTAAAAAGTCGCTAAACTTGGTTAATTTGTTGTCTTCTACAGTTATCTTTCCAACTATATCAAGTTCATTAAGAAGTCTTAAAAACGGTCTGTTTTGGTGTTCATCGTGATTCTCTACATACTCTTCTTTGATGTATCTTATTAATTCATCTCCAATATTACCGTTAAACTCCAAAGCGTTAATTTCAAAATCCAGTGAAGAAATATAATCTATTGAAGTTAGTTTAATTTCTCCAAAATCTGTTAACTCTATGTTTGTTATTACCCCTATATAAAAGAACGATCGTTCGTGAAGAATTATTATATCTCCAATGCTTGATATAGACTTGGTGTGATTTGTAACGAAATAGCTGTTTTGATTTAATACGATATCTAAAACTATTTGATAATCTTTTGAGATATCTAGTTCTTCTTTGAATTCATATGTCTTCTTATCTAGAATTATTACTTTCATTAGTTTGCCTCGTATTCTTCAAATATCGTTATGTAACATTTCGTTTGGGATGTAACTCCACTTTTAAATTCAAGTCTTGATTCTCCAAGTGGTAATGTTAAAAAGTTTGTACATGTGAAATCTTGCATTCCGTAAATACTTTCTCCATTTTTATTAATATATGCATCGTTTGAAATTGAAGATATTTCAAATGTTCCTGTATCATTTATTAATAATCTTAATGTTTGATATTCTTTTTCGAATTGCCAAATCTTTAACTCTGGGTTGTTTACTGCACCAACAATTTTAACAATCATTTCTGCTTTATTGTGTCCGTTATTTGTAACTCTAATTACTCCACTTCCAGATGCATGATATGTATATGGATATTTATATTGATATTTCTTTTCTTGACTTACTTGCTCAACATTAATTTCTAAATCAATTCTCTTAAGCCAATTTGATAATTTATCTAATCTTAATTCTGACCTTAAAACACCAAACTCTATTTGCCCTTTGGTTAGTTCAACTAATTCTACATAACAATATTTTTCATCTACTGCTTTGTAGTGTAGGAATAATTGATTGCTTGTTTTAATGAAATCAACAAATTCTAAATACCCTAGATAACCCTTCATGAAGACTAAACCCAAGGTTATCTCACTTATTGGATTTTCGGTTCTTGCCTTTTTTGATTTAGATCCATAATTGAAATAAATATTTTCTTTTACAATGCCTAAACCTTCTATTGAGTAAATAAGCACATCTCTGTTCAACTTGAATTCTTCGCCTATTTCATTTTTCAAATATAACTCTCGCATTAGTAAACACCCCCAAGTGCTTTATTAATTGAATTGACATCAAAGGTGCTTGCTGTTGTATTTACTGTTACATTGTTATGAGCTGTGTAATTCGTAGTTGTATTTTTATTACTTTGGAACAATCTTCCTGTAAATAAATCTCCAAAGAAACCTCCCACTTTTTGAAATACTCCACCAATACCTTCTGCTATTTTAGAAATATTATCGATGATCCATTTAAACGCACCAATAATTTTTTCTAATACCCACAATATTGGTTCTAATAATTCGTAAATAATTTCTAATACTGGTGCTAATATCGAACTGAATATCTCTCCAACTGCTGTAATAAGTGGTGCTAACGCTTCAAATATATCGGCCATAAAATCAAGTTGTGCCACTAATGGTCCTATTAATAACTCCAATAATGGTGCTAATTGTTCGATTATCATTGCAATAACTTCGATAAATACATTAACTATCTCTAATAATGGTTCAAGTATCGCAAAGATAATTTTTAAAGCTGGTTCTAATAAAGTTACAATAACATTTATAACTACCTCTAATACTTTAGAAATAACTTCAATAATTGAAACTAATACATTTAAGATTGAATTCAAAGGTTCTAATATTGTGTTAATTAGATTTCCAACTATTCTAATAACATTGCCAACTATCTGAATAATGATTTTTAATATTCTTGTGATAGGTTCTAATATTGCTCTAATCAGATTTAAAAGTTGTCCTATAATTGTAGACACCAAGTCTATAATTATTTCTATAATCGGCATTAACGCTTCAACAATTTCCATGATTGCTTCTATTAAAATAATTAGGACTGGTAATATCTCTTCAATTAAACCCATAACAAGTTCAATCACTTCCGAAAGTATGTCGACAAGTATATTGATAATTGATTCTATCGTTGGCATTAATCCTTCAATAATTTCGACTACTACATCAATTACCTTGTTAACAACTTCAATTATCAAGTCGATTACTGGTTTTAATTTATCGAGTAAACTTGTTATTAACTTTGCTATTGGTTCAAGTAATCTTTTTACTAATTCAATTATTTGTTTTAGTAATTCTCTGAACTTTTCATTCTTTAATAATATTGCAGCCAGTGCTGCGATTAATCCGATTAGAGCCACCTTTCCCAAGGATATACCTTTTATAAAGGTGAGTATTTGACCGCCTGCAAAAGCACCTTTCAGTTTGGTTATTAATGGTATTGCTTTTGCAACAATTGATATCACAGGACCGATAGCTGCAACCACTCCAAGCATTATTACAATTACCCTTTTAAATGTTCCTGAAAGATTACTCCACCAATTGGTTAAGTTCCTAATAACTGGAATCACTTTTGCTTGAATTGTTTCTACCATCTTCTGCATCGTTGGAACTATTTCAACTCCAATTGCTACACTTAAACTCATAACACTTTGTTTTAAGTTATCTAATGAGTCGTGAAATCTTCCACTTATCTCTGCTTGTTCAGTAGTTACTACCCCTAGCTCTCTTGCTTGTTCTCGTAGGTTTTCTATCTCTTTAGAACTTGCACCTAATACTTGGTTTAACTCACTAGCAAGCTGTTCGCCAAAGAATTGATTTGCAAGTGTTGTTCTTAATGCTTGGTCTTCTACTTTTGATAAAGAACTCCTTATTAACTCGAATGCTTCATCTGTAGATATGTTTGTTAACTCGTGTAATTCTAAACCAAGTTCACTTAATACTGTTCCGTATTTTTCTCCGCCAGTTGCTACATCCCCAAGTATGGTATTTGTCTTAACTAACGCTTTGTGAAGTTGGGTACTATCAGAAGCTAACATTTTAGAAACATATTCCCATTCTTGGAATGCTTCTACTGTCATATTTACTTTTGAAGCTTCATCTGCAATAGCATCTGCTGTTTTTGTAGCTTTAACTGCAATAGCACCAAGTGCAGTGGATGCTGCGACAATTGGTGCTGTAACATATTTAGAAAATCCAGATCCTACTTTTCGTAATCTTTCAACATCAATTGAACTAATTCTTTTAATGTTTTCTTCTGTCTTTCTTAATTCATTATTTAATTTATTAATATCTGCAGTAGTATATTCAACTGACCTTCTAACTTTGTTGAATTGCTCTTCTGATATTGCACCAACGGCCAATGCTTTTTTTGATTCTTCTAATCTAGCATTTTGGACTTCAAGTCTTTTCTTGGTAGTCTCTAATATCTTATTTAACTTCGCTTGTTTCTCTCTCCATTTATCTAGGTTGGTACTATCATAACGAAGTGAATTATTAATAGCTCTTAAGTCTCTTTGTTCTTCCTTTAATTCGCTATTAATATCTTTTAATTTTTGGTCAAGATCAGATGTATCTAAACCTAATTTAATATTTAAACCTTTTATAGTTTCAGCCATATGACCTTTCCCTTTCTTCCTACAGTAAAAACAAATCTATATCTGTTTGATTTGCTCTTCTTGTTTTTCCATCACTATTTAATGTTTCTAATCTTAAATCAATTATTTCAAAGTAAGTATCTATACTGAATAACTCGCTATCTTTTAATGGAATTCCAAGTTCAGCTAGATTTAATATAATTGAAGCTGTAATGGGAGAAGCACTTATCTCTTCTCTATTGTGCTTCCCCCTTGGGCGTTTTTTGTTGTTTTGAATGCCTCTGCTATCATTTCGCTTAATTTTAATAACTCTTCTTGATTTGTTAATATTTCAAAGTCAAATTCATTCAAAAAATCATCATAACTTTGATTGGTAAAAGGTTTATGTAATATATAAAAAATCTTGAAGATTGTATCAATTACTTTTGCGAAATCATCATTCTTTTTCCCTGCTTTTTCTAATGCAGTTATATCATTAAATAATTCCGTTCCAAATGTATTCTTATATGAAATGATTGAATATAATGAAGATTTTAAGCGATATGTTTTACCACCAATTGTAATTTGTTGTTCCATTTATCTAACCTCCAATTACTGGTAATTCTGGTTTTGAAGTTAAAAACGAAGTGTAATTGTCATCACTCTTATGTGAAACTACATGAGTAATTAAATAAGCTCCAACTTGTACTGGTTCAGCAACAATCGAAAGTGAAATGCTATTTGCTTCTGCAGATTCGCCTTTTGTTTTGGTTGCTTCATTAATTGGTTGAACTGAACACTTATAAAACCATACTCTTCTTGCTTCAATATCTCCTTGGAATTCAAACCCTAAAGCAAACTTAACAGGTTTAGCATTATTAATTTCTACTAGATTTCCATTTGCTAATTTGACATATCCTAAAATATTTGTTTTGAAGTCTTCGCTTAATTCCGTTAATTTTAATGTAATGTTACGGCCAGCGTTTTGAGTTAATGTTGCAATGACAGCATCATCTGCATATATCCTTTCACTTCCCCCAATTACTTCTGAAGATAATTCTTGAGCTCCATATAATCTGATTGGTTCTCCGTAAACATCTACATCATTATTTGTTGTGATTTTTGAATAATAAACATTCGTTAATCCGAATGAAACTTTGTTTCCCATTTTTAATACCCTCCTTTAGTTATAATTTGGATTTCATAAACTCTATTTAATGAAAAATCATCGTTTTGATAACTACTTAACATTTTGTGTGGTAGTTCTTTTTCATTTAATCTTTGCTCTAATCTATGTGCTAGAGCTTCACTTCTATTTTTAGTAACTAATGTTACATGATATGTAACTTTGTAAATTGCCACTTTATTATCTGCCGATATTGGTGTTTTGGAAACCACACTCCAAACTATAAATGGCATCTTGTTATTTAGGTTTTCGTTATCGTTAATATTTTCTAGATAAAAGACATTATCAGTTACTGGTTTTAATGCTTTATAAATTGGATCATTAGAAAGTGCCATTTTTAATTATCCTTTTTAAATCTTCAAGCATTTGTGGTGTGAACTTCTCATATGCTGGAATTAAGAAAGGTCTTCCCTTAACAAACTTTCCACTTGTATGTTTAAATCCTAGTTCAATTAGGTGGACTAATTTCCCTTTGGTTTTTGAAGAAATGTAGACAATGTCTCCAATCTTTGTTTTGACAAATGAGTCTGCCAAATGATTACTTCCACCAGTTGACCTTGGTGCGTTTGCTTTAATGTATTCAAGTATCTCATCAGCTGTCTGATCTATTCTTTTATCTATCGTTAAAGCAATCTCTTCACCGTATCTTTGAACCAAGGTATTTATCCCTGTTAACATATTATCCATGCACGAAGTCCTCTTCTTCAAGTGGTGTTATTGCTAAATATAATTCTACATATTGACCTAAATCATATGTTCTTTCTACTCGGTAATAACTACCATTAATTCTTACAAATTTCTCTCCGCCATATAAGAAAGATACAACCATCAATTTTCTTTCGATTTTTAATTTTGTTTGAATGCTTGTTTCAAACTCTTGAGTGGTTAAGCTTCTTTCAATTCCAATAACTTCTTTATCTGATAACACATGATATTTTTCTTTTCTTCTATCTACTTTAATTAAACTAATTCTGATATTAGGCATCTACTCACCCCTTGATATTGCTAATTGATTTAATATTGTATAAAAACTAGGTGGCAGTTCTCTAACTGTTCCATCACTTTTAAATCCAAAGAATGTCTTACAATAAATCAATATTAAAGTAAGTGCAATCTCTGAAGAATCAACAACTTCTCTTTTTACACCTGTTGAAGAGATTAATTCCTTACATGATTCAATTAGGATATTAATCTCTCCATCAGCATAAGTTTCATTATCAGGAATAAGCAAACTTCTCTTAACTTTAATTAAGATTGAATCCGTATCCATAATTATCTATTAGTCTCTTATGGTGTTACTGCTGCACCTTTTTTAACTCTAACGAATCCTTGATAACCAACAACATTTCCACCAACGAATACTGATGCTTTATAGCAAATAATTCCTTGTTTGAATTTATAATCATTTGATTTGGCAATCTCTACTGGTGAGAATACTGCAACTTCATAATTCTTTAATGCACCATAAGCCATTGCATATGTGCCTTCAGAAGTTGCTGGGTTTGAAATTGCACCTGTGTTTGAATTGATAATATATGGAATGCCATCAATTGTTCTATTTACATAATCAATCGTGTGAACCTTTCTTCCCTCTTCAGTTCTTAATCTTGCAAATGCTCTTAAGTCATTTTTGTTTAAAATTAATACTGCTCCACCTTCAACATCTTCGCTACCACCGTATGCAAAGATAATGTCATCAAGTGTGTTTTCATCAATTTCACTAACTACTAAATCTTCTGTGTCTTGTAATGCTAAAGCATTGTTTGAAAAAATACCTGTAAAGTTGTTTGCAGAGCCATTACCCTTAAGGATTTCAAGCGATAATTTCTTCTTTAAACTTGTTGTGATATTCTTAATTACTTCTGCTTGGTAATCGACATTTGGTAACTTTTCAAGTTCTTCAGTAATTTCTGTATATGCAGTTAATTTACTCTTTGTGATTGTCACATATCCGAACTCTGGTTCTGTCTCTGCGTAGTCTTCGCCTTCTAAAGTATTACCAGCTACTCCAGCTTCTTTAACGAATGTTTTCTTATATGTTTCTCCACCATTTAAATTAACTAGATTAATATTATCTACCAGTGTACTAACTTGAGTAAACGGATATTGTGCAAGTTGTGGACTTACATGTTCTGGAAGCAAGATTTCTTCTTGTGAAACTTTTACTGCTCTTTTTTCTCTTAAGTCCTTACCACGACTTTCTAACATTTCCATTCTCATTAAACTATTAGTTTCTGGATCATTGTTTATGGGTGGAACAAATTTAGTTGCTAACAATAATTTCTTATCGATAACATTTCTTTCTTTTAATAACTCATCTAACTCTTTTTCAAGTTCGCTTAATTCTTCTAGTTCGATATTTTCTTCATCGACTTCTCTTTTGATAGTGTTGATTCTTAAATCAATTTCTTTTTTTCTTACATTTAAATTCATGTTTACAGTTCTCCTTTTATTTTTATTTTCTTTCTTATGATTTGTTTTTGTTTCTCGATTCTTTCATTCTCCAATGCTTTAGTCTCACTATCCAGCAATTCTAAACTTCGAGCATAAACACTTGTTCCCTCATAAGCAGGAACATCAACAATTGATACATCATATAATCTGTCTATCTTTAAAATTGTCCTGTATGGTATTTCCCCAGACCTATCCCAAGTCTGTTCCTTTACCGTAAATGCAAAACTCATCTTCTCCAAGAGTCCGTTTTGCACCATTTTATAGATATCTCGATTTGATTGTGTATCGATTAATGTTGCTTTTATTTTTAAACCCACTTCATCTATTTCTAGTTCAAGTGATTTATTTCTTGTTCTTGCTAATACTAAAAAGTTATCTTGATGATTATATTTAAGCGGAACATCTTTCATGTTCGCCTCATCTAAAGCTGTTGGAACTATGATTTCTTTAAATCCATGTTCTTCAGTTCCAATTAATGCTTCTTCATTAAACTTTACTGCATAACCTTCGATTAACATTACATTGTCTTCCTCAGAAGTTCTTATTTCACTAATTCTTGTTTCTTTAACTATCTTCATTTTCTTCTTCCTTTCCTAACTGATATTCATCTGCGTGATCTACACTCACGAAGTTTAAACTTTGAATTCTTCTATTTCCATCTTCTATTGGTGGATATCCTAATACTCCTCTTGATTCGTTTATTGAAAAGATTCCTAATCCCATTAACTTTTCAATAGCTGTAATCTTGCTTGTCCAAGAAGCGTAGTTTAATCTTTCTCCGTAAAACATTATCTTTTCTCCATCAAGTAATTGATTTTTTGAAAGCAATGCTTTACTAAATGCGTTTGATAAAAATATTGTTATTGGTTCAAGTGTGTTTTCATAAAACGAATTGTAATCATCTTCGTTGTAAGTTGAATTTAATATTGCTTCACTTACTCCAAAATAATTTAGAATTTTACTTTGTATAAATGTGAGTGTCTCACTATCAATAATCTTTGGATCTATTGGAAGCGGGACATAGTCCGCTTTCATATCAACTGGGATGATGCTTGAACCACTTTTATCTTTGTTTGTTCTTAACGCTTCATCAAATAATTCTTTTTGCTTTTGCTTATCTTTTTCTGATAGCATCGCATTCATTTTAAGTAAACCTTTAATTTGGAAACTTGAACTTAATGCATTTTCTAATCCTGTTAACAAGTTCTCGTTCATCTGTATACTTTTAATTAATTGTTTGTGGCTTGATACTGCACCATCTCCACCAAAGATTTCGTGCTTTTTATATAATCTTTTTAAGTGAATAAATGATTCATATGGTAATGTATACTGACTTGTTCTAAAATCCATTTCTAAATATATTGATTCACTTAAATCTGTTTTTATTTCTACTCTCATTGGGTTTACTGGATATAGACCTTTTAGATTGTTTTCTTCATCGTATGACATATAAATGAAGCAATTATTGTTTGTATAAAGTAAACTTACGACCTTATAAATAAACTCCGATATTGTCATATATTCGTTTGGATAATGTGTAAGTTTAAAGTTTATTTCATCATTTATTATTTCAACTGAACCAGAAACACTATGTTTGGTGTGTTTCGGCTTAAGTTTAGATATATGACTTGCAATTCTATCTATACATATCTCTGCTAAATCACTATCTTCTAACCTACTAGCATTTGATTTTTGGAAATCAAAGTTTGCCATAAATAAATCGATACTATTTACTTTATTTTTCTTTTTTCCTTTGAAAATATCAAAAATGCTCATCTTATCATTCCCTCATATTCAACCTTGTATCTATTCAAAACTGCATAAGCAATTATTAAAGCAACTGTTCCATCAATTCTTTTAAACTTTGAACCTAATTTAGAAGGTTGAATATTTCCGTTGATATCTACCTTTGCTTGAGTATTTGCTAAATTCCATTTCATCATTGGATTATTGTTATAGTTAACAAGTTTGTTCTTTAAGTCAGCTTCTAATTGTTTCATTGGTTCAGATAATGAATAAACACCTTGCCTTACTTTTTCTAAAGTAAATCCTGCCTCTTCCATTTCTTTTACCCAATAAAGTGAATTCCAAGGATCATATCCTATCCACAGTGGTCTTATTCCGTATTGTTGAATCATCTTAATAAACCACTGTGTCACAAGGGAAAAGTCGTTTTGACTGCCAGGCGATAATGTTATCAATCCTTTTTGTAACCATATATCATATGGTGCATTATCTTCTTCCTTGCGTTTTTCTAAAACATCTTCTGGCATAAAGTATTGACTTAATACATACTTTTTGCCATCTTTAATTACTAATAATATTGCTACTGTTAAATCTGTTGTATTTGATAAATCTACTCCACCAATTGCATATGTGTCACTGATTTCTTTAATATCAAATGTTTCAGTATTGTTTATATCTCTAAATTCTAACCAAGCACCTTGGTCGGTTTGTTTGATATTAAAGTCTTTACACAACATTGTTACTTTAATCGAATGGTCGTTTTTAGATTTGTTCATCATATCTTCTAAATAACTTTCTAACTTAACTACTCCTAAACTTGGGTTTGATTTTTGCCAAGTTCTTTTATCTTCATATATTTCTTCAATGCTATCTTGGGTATATAACCATGGGAGCAACTTTTCATCTTCAATTTCTCCCTTTATTAGTTTTCTTGCATATGCTAATTTTTGGTCTAGGAAGCCTTGTGTTACTACACCTTCTGTAGTAATAATAAATATTAATGGTTCAAGCTTCGTTGATTGACTTTGTTTGATTGCATCATATACTTTTGAATCAGTCATTTCATGTACCTCATCAATACACCCAACTTCAATATTGAAACCATCTTTATTTCTACTTTGAGCTGATAACTTTCTAATTCTATTTTTGGTTCTTGGTGAGTAAATATAAAAGATATTTTTTCTTGAATATTTTTCATTTCTTAATACCTTTGAACCTTCCCTCATATTGTTAATTTCTTCAAATAGAATTGATGCTTGATCATTCGTGTTTGAAGCACATATGATATCTGTTCCACCACTAGAAAGAAAAAACTCTGCTAAATCTATTCCTGCAATAAAAGTTGTTTTACCATTCTTTCTTGCTACAAGTAAAATTACTTCGTTAAATCTTCTTAATCCTGTATCTGCATATTTAAATCCGTAAGCTGTCTGCAGTAATGCTTTTTCCCAAAGCATTAATACAAAAGGTTCTCCGTTAAATGGTGATTTGGTGTGTTTACAAAATGTTTCGATAAACTTGATTCTGTGTAATCCAGGCTTTGGATCGAATATATATTTGGGATTATCTAATTCAGATATTAAGTAATCTAGTTGAGCTTTTAATTCTCTACCAACTATAATGTTTCCTTTTTCTATTTCTTCGTAATACTGGATTAAATAATTCTCATGCATTCTATAGTCCTCTTAAAAACATTTCTAACTCATCATCAGCATCATCAAGTGATTTACCAATAATTGAATTAATGTTTTTTATGATATTTGAAAATGTTGTTACTGTCCTGTTGTAGTGTTTACTGGCTTCGGTTTGTTTTTGCCTTCCATTCTTATTTACTTGAATTGCACCATATGTTTCTATTTGTTGTTTTAGGATATTAAGTTCAACAAGCAAAAAAGAAGCTTGCTTTACAAGTTCTTCTACAAGTATCTTCTTTTGTGGTTCTAATTTATCGACTCCAAGTTCGGTTATTAATCTTTCGTATTCTTCATGTACCGATTTTAGTTTACCCAATAATATCACTCCTTATGTAAGTTTTAAGTGGGACAATGTCCCACACACTAAACCCTTACTTTGTTAATTTGTTATAGATTGCATTTAATGTATTGATTACTTTTTTAAGTTCTTCAATCTCTTTTTCAGTACCTTTGTAATTTTTACTAGATGCTTTCTTTTCGTATTCTTGAACCCTTTTGTGTATTTCCTTAACTTTTAGATATTGATTATCTTCTACAACCATTTCTTCGTATGTATTAATGAATCTTTGGTGGTTGTATCTTATCTTGTTAATCTCGTTCTCCACACTTTCTTCAGTATCTGCATATCTAGGTTGAGCACCGAATCCTTTAATGAAGTATTGGACTTGGTATTTGTGTTCATGTTCATTTGTAAGTTCGAATACTTTGATTAATGCTATATCATCAAGTTTAATTTCTTTAATTTGTTTCATTGTTTTTTCTCTATTACCAGTTATTCAAATAAGTTATTTGGACATAGGACAATGTCTCCAACTAATGTTGCTAAACTATACTTTTTGAATATTTCGTTTTTCCTTAATCTTTTAATCAAGCCTTCTTCATTACAGATGACTAATAGGTTATTAAATCTTCTTGGATATAATTGGATTAAACCGCCTACAAGCGATTGTAATTCTTCAAGCGAGAACTTATCCCCTTTTGGTTTAACTGGTCTTATATTTCCATTTGTATCGAATACAACTGCATATTTAGGTGTCTTGTTGTTTAGGAACATTCTCATTGGAATTACGAATTTAGCATTACAGTTATTGCAACAATTTTCTACTTGGAATGGATCTGGATTGTTGCCATGTCCACTATAAGTCATTCCACATAAAGGGCATTTATGTTCGTTTGCTTTTTTCTTTCTTCTTTGTTCTTCATACCAAATTATTGAGTTCATCATTTTCCCCTTTCGTTAGACATTGTTATTTACCTTTTTCTTCCTTTGGTGCTTTCCAATCAGACTCTATTATGTCGTATCTTTTAGTCTTGAAATTATATTTTCTAATTCTAACTGCTAGTACCTTTTCTTCCACTTTTGGTTGTGGTTTAATGTTTTTTAATTGTTCTTGGATATTCTTCATCTTATTGCACACCATAGTAGTTTGTTGGGTAGTAATTATCTCTAATCCAAAACTCGCACTCTTTAACATTTAGTTCTTTTAATTGTTCTTTTACTTCTTCACTGTTTACTGCTTTTCTTACTTCTTTTAGTGATGGTGAATATCCTAAATCGTATAATCTTCCATCACTTGAATAAGCAACTAATACATATATTTTCTTTGACATCGTTTTAATTCTCCTTTTCTGTCATATTAGATACCTTTGGTATCTAAACAAACAATACCGCATAAAACTTTAAAGTCTACTAATACGAGAAAGATAATTAAAACAAATGATAATAATCCAATTCTGCGTAGGAACCAACATAAAATTGCATTTGGAGTGCGATTCCAGAGGTTGGGTTGAGTATATTTAGATGTCTGTTTACCACATGGGTTCCTGTTTCTTTACTCTTCAATTACACCTATCGTTATTAAAATTATACCGCCTAATATTTTTTCTATGGGTTGTCTCAGAGCATACAAATTTATTATTTCTAAATGCATCTTCCACACTAGAAAATTACCCATTTTATAATCGAAGTACAAGGGGTGCAGTTATGATAAAAAATTCCAATTATAAATTTATTGTTTTTTGTCCTTGTTACGCAATTTACAAAGACTTTTTGAACATTTTATAATCGGAGTACAGGGGGTGCGGTTATAAATTAATTTTTACAACAAAAAAGACCAGCTTTCGCTAGTCTAAATTAAAGTTTTGGTTAGCTTAGAAATTCACTTTTTTGAAAATTTTGCCCCACGTATTTTAGCGGTGGGGCGTTCGGTGTGGTCGCACCACCTAAAATTAAAAGGTAGGGGGGTCTTTATAAATCGCTTTGCTACCACATTTGTTTTAAGTTACCAAAGAATACTCGGTAACTCATTTTATTTTTTTATTTGGAATTTCTACCAAATCTCCATCAGCATTAAATGAATAATTTACTTTATTTCCATGTGTTTCTTTGTTGTGGCAATCTCTACATAAGCATTCTAAATTATCTAGATTCATTGAAATATTAAAATCATTAACATTCTTATTTGTAAGTGTAATTTTATGGTGTACATCTACTGCTAAACCACCACAACGATTACATCTGTAGTTTTCAAGTATTAATTTATATTTTCTTTGCTTTTGCCACTTGTAGGAATTGTAAAACTTTCTAATGTTCATTTGTTAATTTAATTAATTCTTCTACCTTATCTAATCTTTCCCAAGGTAGTATATCTATTTGGACTCCTACTTGTCCGTAAGCTGCTAATGGATATAAATTATCGTATCTTATTTCACTAATTATATCTCTTGGTTTAAAGTTAAATACTTCTTTTATAACTTCAAGTAATTTATCTTCTTTTACTTTTGAAGTACCAAATGTATTTATTGAAATACTAACTGGTTCTTCTATCCCTATTGCATATGCAATTCCTATTTCACATTTATCTGCTAGTTTACTTGAAACAATATTTTTGGCAATATATCTTGCATAATAACTTGCTGATCTATCTACTTTTGAAAAGTCTTTACCACTCCATGTTCCACCACCATGAAGTGCTAATCCACCATAACTATCGCATTGTAATTTACGGCCAGTTAGTCCACTGTCTGCATATGATCCACCTTTAACGAATTCTCCTGTAGGATTAATTAATATCTTTGTATCTTTAGATATTAACTTTTTAGGAATTGTTTTACTAATTACTTTTCTAATTAATGGTTCATATGTATCTCTTTTTACTTGTGGTTTGGTTTGCATTGAAACAACTACAGTTGTAACTGCAGTTGGTTTATCTTTTTCAAAATTTATTGATATCTGGCATTTGCCATCAATACCAAAGATATCATTTTCTTTTTTATTTAATTTATCTAACTCTTTAGCAAGTTTTCTTGATAATACTACTGAAAGTGGCATTAACTCTTCTGTTTCATTTGTGGCATATCCATACATAATACCTTGGTCTCCAGCACCACCTTTATCTACTCCAAGTGCTATATCATTTGATTGAGTAGAAATCTTTTCTTCTATTTGATATTCACTTCCGTTTAGTCCTATTTCATCTAAACTTTTTCTTGCTAAATCTTTAATGTATAAAGAAGCTTTGGTTGTTACTTCTCCAGCTATTACTAAAAGATTATCTTTGATTAAGCATTCTATTCCTGCTCTTGTATCTTTATCTTCTTTAAGTAATTCGGTTAATATATAATCTGCTACACCATCACATATTTTATCTGGGTGTCCTTTTAATACTGTCTCGCTAGTTTTAATCACTATGTCACTCTCTTTCAAATTCTTCTATTTCTGATAATGGTGTTTTTACTCCATCTCTAATTAAATAACAATCTTCGTTTGATTCTTTAAAATCAATGTATCTTTTAACTATTACATCTACATATGTTTCATCTAGTTCATTGATAAATGCTTTTCTATTTAATTGTTCACATGCAATTAATGTTGACCCACTACCACCAAATGGATCTAATACATTTTCTCCGCCTCTAGAGCTGTACTTTAATAAATCCCCAAGTAAAGATATTGGTTTCATTGTTGGGTGTAAGTCATTCTTTGCAGGTTTATCATGATTTAACACACTATTTTTAAGAGAATAAATATCTTCAAGTCTTTGAACTAGCTCATCCTTTTTCATTGATTTGAAGTCTAAACTTGGTGCATCAATTACTGTTGTTTTAGTTCTATCATCAATAAAGTAATGTGCTTTACCTTCTTTCCATCCATAATAGATACATTCATGTCTCCATTGGAAATCTTGTCTTCCAAGTACTAATGTGTTCTTATTCCAAATTAATTGTTGTCTTGGTTTAAGTCCATTTATTTGTAATGCTTTATCAAACTCTACAAGTGAACTTGAGCCATGGCATACATAATAAACACCGCCTTGCTTCAAGACTTCTTTCATATTTTTAAATGCTTTAACTAAAAACTCTAGGAAGTCATCACTTGACATATTATCGTTTTTAATTCTTCTGTTATCAAATTGTTCGTTGGTATCTCCCTTATTTCCAACATCCACATTATATGGTGGATCAGTTAATATCATATCAATTGTATTTCCATCTACTAATCTTTTTATATCTTCTTCGTTAGTAGAATCTCCACAAGCAAGTCTATGTTTACCTAAAAGGTAAATATCTCCTTGTTTACTAAAAGGAATATCTAGTACATGTTCGTTTGGGTCAAAGTCATCTTCAAACACTTCCTCTTCAAACTCTTCAAACTCAAAGCCAAACATACTCATATCTATTCCATCGATATTTTCAAGTTCAATCTTAAGTTTGTCTAAATCCCAACTTGCAATTTCTCCGACTTTATTATCTGCAAGTCTAAAGGCTTTTACTTGTTCTGGTGTTAAGTCACTTGCAACTATACATGGAACTTCTTCCATCCCAAGTCTTAAAGCTGCTTTTAATCTAGTGTGTCCTGCAATAATAACTTTGTTCCTGTCAATGACAATAGGAACTTTAAAGCCAAACTCTTTAATTGAATTTGCTACTGCTTCAACAGCTTCTTCATTATATCTTGGGTTATTTTCGTATTCCTTTAGTTCGTTTACGCTTATGTTTGTTATTTGCATCTATATCCCCTATCTCTAAACGATCCCAGTCGTTTTCATTTTTCTTATTTATTATCTTTTGTTCAGATAATTCTATTTCATATTTCTTTTCACTAAATTCTTTACCGAAGTTAACAATTAATAAATACCTAGCGACTCCCATATCTCCAATAATAGTCCTTGTTTGTTTTATGATTTTCTTCTTTGTACCTGTTGGTGTTTGTTCTATTATTTGGTCTTCGTTGGTAATAGTAAATCCCATTGCCCTTTCATACATTTTTTCAAGCAAAGATTTTTTAAGTAAGTTTCTTCCATCCTCATATGCAGTATCAACATCTTTATACTTTTTTCTTAATGCATATAAAGTGCTTTCTGCAATTCCTAACTCACTTGCTATTATTCCCATTCCACATGATCTACTTGCTAGGTCTTTAATTAACTTAAGTTTTGATTTTAGTGTTCCTTCTTTCTTCCATACTTGATAATTATCTTTTCTCAAAATCATTCCTCATTTCTTTTGAAAGATTTAGAGGAACTACGACTATTTCTCGCACTGCTTGTGCAGTAGGTAATTTACCAGCTCATTGTGATTATACCGCTTTTACTTTTTTCTTTGGGTTGTCTAAGAGCATACAAATTAAAAAGAGCTAATCTTTTAAGACTAACTCTTCTTATTCAAAAATAACTATTTGTTTACTTTAATTCATTGCCTAGCATAATAAATAATGCTTTTAATTGCTCTACATTGCTTTTAGAAAGGTTAACTATATATAGTTCTTTATTACCATAGATGTCTAATTCTAATATTGCTTTTTTCTCTGTACAATAATGGAGCGAATATTTTATTTTATTTAATGTCGAATCTCCCTTTGTTTTATTAATTGAAATGAATGACATACTGTTATCTAATTCAACATAATCTTTTAATGTAATTTCTTCTATATTTTTACTAATTGCATTGAAAGCAGAGTATACTTCATCAAGTATTTTTTTATCTGGATTTGTCTTCGCATAATGACCTTGTATCGTATAAGCCTCTACTGTTACATATGAAGACTCCATATCATTAATAAAATATTTCAAATCTTTCTCATATCTATTATTGCCTGTTTCACACCCAACTAATAAAATTGAAAACAAAAGTACAGCAAATATAATTCTAATTTTTTTAAGTATTTTTCATCACTCCTATGTGACAATAATATCATGTTTTATGTCCATTTTTCAATTTTCCTTTATTTTCCCTTAAAAGTATATATAAAGGTATCTAAACATACTCTATTTTACCCTTGATGGATTCATAAACACAGATTATTGAATAGATTAATTTTAAAAAAGAAAAGGTGGAGTACAAACCCTACCACCCTGATCCCAAACTACTATCTACTTTTTGTTTTAGAATTGTTTGGATTCTTTTGATTTGCTCTGTTATCTACTTTCGCCTTGTAACTCGAATTGTTCGGATTACTCTGGTTTGAGCGATTATTCACTGAACCTCTATAAGCTGCGTTATTTGGATTCATTGAATTTGAGCGTTGGTTATTGGATTGATTACCTTTACCCATCTTGTTACCTCCTCTCTGTCTGAGATAGCTTATTTGAATGCTCAGTCAGGATTTGGTACATTTATTATATCATAATTGTATAAATTAAAAAGTAATTTGTTTATAACCATTTCATGATTTTTAAAAATATCTTGAAATTCTTGTGGCGCATATGACATAAGTTTATTAAAATTTCTTTCGACCACAATCATTACTTGTTTTAGAGTTTCAATATATGTTTTGTCTTCTTTGATAATCTTACTATTGACTCCAAAGTGATTAACATGACATAATAAACTACTCAAGCTGTATAATCCATTAAAAAAGTCAGAATCAACTTTAGTTAAAAATTGATTATCCTCTATCATATTTTTAATAATCTGCCAGTTACTTGGAATAGTTTTACCATCAAATAACCATGAGTTAGGTTGTTTTATTTTATCTACCTTTATCCTAACATTGTAATTTTTTGAAAAGTATTCCTTATAGAAATTTAAGTTTTTTTGATAGTATTGTTCAGTTGTGATTTTGTCGATTCCAACCATATTCATTTTCTTATGATCAAACCCAGGTTCATATATACCCTTATACATTCTTATTACATAGTTAGCGTTATTATACCTTTGTATATCCGTATAACATTGAAAGACTTCAATTTTTGATTCATCCATTTTTAAAATCTGATCTATATATGAAACATCTTCTAACACTTGTCTAATCTTAGGATAAAAAATGAAATCTTTTTTATGGTAGTAACCAATCAACAAATCACGTATGTCTTCCGCTAAAATATCAATCAATTTACCTATAGTCGTTTTCTTTCTTTCTCCAAAACCATTTTTAATATGTGGTGCTGTTATTCCTATATTCAACATTGAATACTCTGCCCTTATGTTATAAGGATTTTGGTTGTAGTCTATAGGCGAAAAATCACTTGCAATTTCTTTTGGTGTTCTATCAAATTGATTAAAATCATCTTGGAATATAAAGAATCTTGGAATAGCATTTTCAATTAGCTTAATATCAAAACTACTATTAAACTGATTGATGCTTTCTATGGCTTTTATAATTTCATAGAAAGTTCCCATCATTTCTATCAGTATTTCAAAAACATAATATAACTCGAATATAAACGCTCCGTTAAAAGGAGCAAGGATTTTATCGTTTGAATATAACGTGGGATGAGACATATAATTGCATTCTTTTACCCATGCTTTCATATTAGCTTTAGCATCTGCAGTTATATGAGCTAAATCTATTAAATCATCAATTGAATTTACATTTTTCTTTAGTGATTTGGAAATCCAATAATATTTTTTATTTGTTTCTTTTTTGCCTTGTTTAAACCACACACTAGAGTCTTTAAACATTATTGAAATATGTGCCTCATCTAATTCAGCTTGTTCCAAATATAAATCATACAAATCTTTTCCATTATTAATTACAATATTCATAATCATATTTGATTCTATTAGTTTTCTCAATAAAATAAATATCCCACTAACATTGTTTATCTTACCAGTTATGAATTCATCATGACTTTTATAATTGCTATTCAACAAAACTACTATTGAATCTAAAGTGTCAACGAATTGTCTTAAAATGGATGCGTGAACTTTGACATATTCATAATTCCTTTTAGATATATGTTCTATGTACTCGTTTAAAACTGAAACATAATTTGAGATTTTATCAATATCAAGTTTTAAGTTTTTAATCCAAATCTGTTCGCCCATGACTGATACCCCTCTCTAATACAGTTGTTTCTTAATTTACTCATATTTACCCAATAAAGTATATGAGTTTCTCATGTAGGTATATCATTTACCCATTTAAGACGTTATAAACTGCAATTGTCAGTGGTATTGCTTAATGCTATTATATGAAAAAACAGCACTATTTGTTAGAAATTATTAACTATTGTTAATTATCTTATTTTCTAATATTATATAATGCTGTTTATTTTTTCATTAAAATAATTTATTAAATGGAAATTCCATATTTTGCAATGGTCAAATCTTCAATGTGTTTAGTGATATCTTGACCATAATTATTATGGATTATTTCGTTAATTTGGTTATAATCAGCTAATGAATCTTTGTTCGATAAACACTCTTTGCTTAAATATGTTGCAAGAGTTTCTGCTTTGACAATAACAATTTTATAACCTTTTAAATCTAAGACTGCCCCTCTGCTAAATCTAGGTGCAACAACGATACAATATTTAGACCTGTTCTTATCTATGTGTCTATTAAGTCTAGCTGGGTTTAATTGATTCGCAGCTGTACCAGTTTTAGCATCAACATTAACCTTATAATGATTAATACCATAATCTGGATCCTGCATAGTACATAATATATCAGTTTCTCCAGCACCACTTAAAATTTCTACATTCAATGCTTCTCTAAATAGTTCAAATACTGGTTTCAATGAATTCTCGAAATCTTTACCATCTCTACTACCATATTTTGATTTATGTGTCATATCAGCTAATGTGTTAATAATGTCTCTTTGCTTTTCATAACTTGGGAATACTACCGCAAGGTACTTAATTAATTCGTTTTCATATAAGTCCTCAATCCACTCTTTTCTTGAAAAAACATGACTATTATCAAGTGAAGTTGGTGTATCAAATGGAGAATATTTACTTAATAATGCATTGGTGGCTTCTATTAATTCTGGATTTAATATTACATAACCAGGAACTAATTCTCTAGAAACAACAGAATCAGTTCTATATGTATTTGTGTTTCCATGTCTAAAAGAGAAAGTTTGATTATTATTGTGGTTTCTATCAGCTTTAAATTTTAAAACATCAAATCCTTGAAATATTGTCATGAAATAATATTTAGCCTCATGTAAGCAGTTCGCAAATAAGTCTCCCTCATTATTATCTTCGAATAATCTCTTCTTCTCATGGAATGGTAAATTTCTATATTCTAAAATACTTGAAACAAGTTCTTCATAAATTTCTGAATTTATACTTTTAATGAATGGTAAAAACCAAATAAATTCATCTATATAAAGTTTGTTACCAATTCTTTCTTCAGTTAATAACTTTAGGATAAGTCTGCCAGCGTATATCTTAATATCTTGAGGGGTTTTACTATATGGATGTGGATACTGAATAGAAAATAAATTAACTAGCATATTTTTGTTTTTGGCATTGGTATCATGAATCATATTAAAAGTCGTTTGCGTTGGAATAAAAACTCCATTTGAACTTTTATACCCAAACATGTAAAAACACATTTGACTAAATCTAACACCCATTGTACTTAAAGACCCCATAGAGGTTCTTCCAGTATATGCATTTTTTTCTCTCAATTTTTCTTGAATTTGTTCTTTGTCAAAGTCTTTAGTATCATATACAACTTCTACATATGACTTAATTAATTCATTCGAACTAATATTCTTTTGAAAAATCCATTTGTTATCTTTGCTTCTTTCTAATTCAATCATTTTCAAGTTCTCCTATGCCCTTAACAATGTTTTTACTAAACAACGGTGGTATCGCTTCACCAATAACTGTTCTAATTAAATTATCAGTACACCACTCTGGCAAATCCATATTCTCAGGAAGTGATGATACAATAAATAATTCTTTTAATGTTAAAACTCTCGCATCAGAATATGTTCCATCTGGTAATTCTCTTCCAGGATGAACATTGTTGTGACCACCCATATTGCCATTATTCATGGCTCTTGCTGGAGATGGTTCATCCCATTTCATTCTTTTGTATGTGTTATGAAAACCTTTAACTGGTTGCCCATCTTTTTTCTTCGGATAATATATTGGATTCTTTAGAGCTGATTTACCTTCTGGTGTGTGTTTCATCGCTAATATTTCACGATCATTATGTTTTTTAGCAAAATGCCACTTAATCCCACTATCTTGTCCTGATTCTAGCGTTGGCAAATGTCCTATGCTTTCTCTTAAAGTAATTCTTTTTTGTTCTTTAGGATTTGACCAAGTTAGTCCTTTTTTATACATTTTAATAAACCCTCTTGGTCTACTTTGTGGAACGCCATAATCAGCAGCATTCAACACGAAAGCTTCATAATCATATTTGTCGGAATATTTCCTTTCGATAATTTCTTCAAGCTTCAATATTTCTCCATCATATGGAAAATATAATTGTAAAAATTTTGGAACATTTTCGATTAATATATAGTCAAAATCATGATTATCCATAATATCAAAAGCATAAAATATTAAATAATTTCTCTTATCGGTAGAATACTCTTTTTTACCCAATGTACTCATACCCTGACAAGGAGGAGTTGCTATTAAGAATTTCGGATTATTTTTCTTTATATCAGCTAGAACTTTATTAAAAATATCTTCATCACAAATTGAACCAGTAATCATATTTGCATTAGGATAAAAATATTCATATAACTTCGCTCTTCTTGGTAGTAATTCATTGGCTGTTTTAATGTCGATACCAATTTCTTCAAAGTAATATTCAGCTATTCCTGAACTAGAAAACAACGAAGCACCAATGATTTTATTTGCCATTTTTCTTTAATCCTATAACTATTTCATGAATTAATTTCGGTGGAACAGCTTCACCTATCATATGTCTTAATTGAATGTCAGATACAAAAGGCGGAACATCTAAATCAGGGTTTATTGAACTTAATATAAATAGTTCTCTAATCGTTAAAACTCTAGCATCAGAATATGTTCCATCTGGTAATTCTCTTCCGGGATGCACATTACTTTGCGATGAAATGCAGTCATTTCTCATTGTAATCGTTGGAGCTGGTTTATCCCAATCCATTCTTTTGTAGGTTGAAGCATATCCTTTTAATCTTTTACCAGTTTTTTCATTTTTAGGGTAGTGGACCTCATTTTCAAAAGCTGATTTACCAGTAGGAGTATGCTTCATAAATCTTATATGTGCTTCTGTGTGAGTTCTTGAATAATGATTTTTGATATTTGACTTCTCTCCTGATTCAAGAGATGGTAAATGGCCGATTGCCTCTCTCATTGTAATTCTTTCTTGCTTTTGTGGATCTTCCCAACTAAAACCATCTTTCCACATTCTAATAATGGCTCTTTCTCTGTTTTGTGGGACACCATAATCTGCAGCATTAAAGACATGAAAGTCCATATGGTATTTATGTCCATATTTCTCTCTCATGATTTCTTCTAAACTATAGTATTTATCATCAAACACAAATTTTATTCTAAAATATCTAGCCACATTCTCTATTAATATGACTTCTGGATCTACTGCATCAAATATTTCAAAAGCGTGAAATATCAAGTAATTTCTATCATCAGCAAGCATTTGCTCATTTGATTTATTCTTACCAATCAAGCTTACACCTTGACATGGAGGAGTTGCAAAGATGAAGTCAACACCTTTTTCTTTAGATTTTTTAATCAGTTTGTCCTTAACTTCTCTTTGAGTTATATCTCCACATATAGAAATTGCATGTGGATGCCAAAACTTATGTACATCCATTCTTTTTTGAAGTAATTCAGAAGCTATTACTATATCAACTTTTGTTCCAGCAAATCCAAACTCTGCTATTCCAGCACTTGAAAATAACGATAACCCTTTAAATCTGTGTTGTTTAATTTTGCTCATAAATAAATTCCACCACTTCTTCTATATTACACTTTAATGCAAAACATATTTTACCAATTATTTCTAATCCAACTGGTTCTCCCTTGCTCAGTTTTGCCATTGTACCAGTACCGATACCGGTCATTGCTCTTAATTGAGTTTTATTTAGATTCATATCAATAAGTTTTTTCCATAACTTATTGTATCTTATTTCGAACATAATATACACTCCCTACATTGTGTAAAATCATATCATAATAAGCCTTGGAAAGTCAAGGTAATTATATTCAAGGTCGAGTATTAAATATGCACGACTTAGAAAATCTTAAATTAGGTGTTTTTTGCATTTTTTTATATATTTGAATCGAATTAATAAGTTTTTTCCATTTTCCTTTATTTTCCCTTAAAAGTATATATAAAGGTATCATAAAGTATCTAATTTTACCCTTGATGGATTCATAAACAGCAATTATCAACGCTATTGTCTCTCATTAAAATTATACAATATCTATAACAAAATCAAGCTCATCAAGACCTATTTCGTTTATTAATCTTAAAGAATGTATTTTTGAATATGAACTACTTATGTTACTTTCGTGATAATATATTGTTCCTTCAATTGGTTTTGGTTTATTAAGTACATCTTGTCTTTTAGAAATAATTGGGTCATTTTCTAAACCCAACTCTTTAAGCAACGGTTGATTCGTTGAGTTTTTAGCAATTATGTTTCTTTCAACAATATTTTCAAATTTTTCTGGGTTTTCATTATAAGCTATCACGCAAATCTTTCCCAGTAAATCATACCACGCATTACATTCTATGATATTTCCTTTATAATACAAAGCTTTGATTTTTGTTTTTTCAGTTTTAAAGTCATCGGAAATAAAGTATTGACCTGAAGCAGTTTTCTTTTTTAGGTCTTTTTTATAAAGTCTTACTCTTTGTGTAGGACTGATTGTTGCTTTAACAGCAGTTTTAGCCAATGCATCAGTACGATGAATAATGTTTTCCTTACTCCATCTATCATATGTGCTAACAATATTTCTAGTTATTTTAAATTGATTCTGTATATATGATTTTTTCTTTTCATCATATAATCGATTCGATAAACTTGAATTCCATTGTCCTGATAACAGTGTTAAATTCCCTAATGTCCATAAATATTCTGAATGGAAATTAAGAGCTTCATGCTCATTTAAACCTAAATATTTACGCCACAATGGAGTAAAAGTTTGTGGCATGATGTGTTCTAAGGTTAGTTTTTCATATGGTATTTTTATGTCTTTATTGTTATGATATTCTATGCGACTTAGTAAAACTTTAGCTTCATTTGTGTCAAACACTTTAGTTTTTAATATTTCATAAAATCTTTCATCTGTTGGAAACTCACCATCTTTTGTGCTGCTATTTGACAATTCGAATAGTATGTCATCATATTTACATTCAACTGTTTCATCGTTTAACTTATTAATTATTTGTTTAATAGCACCTTGTAAAGCACCGCCACCTGTATAATCTCTGACCAATCTATATCTCAAAACAAAGTCTGAAAATAAAGAAATTATTTTTTCAAGTTCTGGTTGGTCATTATCATACATTTTATACAATAGTAACAACAATGCCGGTAGTATGTCTGCTGCTTTTAATATGTTAATTTCTTTTATATTTGTAGCTATTTTTTTATTAGGGCACTTGTCTTCCTTGCCGCTAATTAGAAAAACATAATATTCAGAATAATCTAATAAATCAGATAATATTTGCTCATTAGAAAGGTTCGAGCTTGAACAATAAACTTTAAATTTATCATATACATCCTTAATGGCGATACTTTGATTTGTTGTCTTAATTAATAAATAATCAGATACAAAATCAGGAATATTATCAATTTCTAAATTCTTTTCTATCTTAACCCAATAATTTAAATATAATTCCTTTTGTTTACTGGGTGAATTTGAAGAAAGCAAATAATTTCTAATTAAATCTGCAGGTGTTAATGGCTGACCAGTAGAATTAATTTTTTCAAATACTGTTTGAATTAATTCGAGATTATTGTTTGCTTGTAAATTAACATCAACTATCTCACTTTTAGCAATTGTTTCAAATAATCGTTGATGATCTATATTATTTTTTGATAATTGTTGTAAAAAATAATTGTAATTTGTAAATAATAAGGAGTTTTTTAAATTTTTTGTGTCGCCATCTACTATTTTTTGAAAATCATCATTATCACTTACTACTGATTTTAATTTAATTCTATATCTTTGATTTTTAGTAGCATTCTTTAAATATTTATTATCAATATCCTCTTTCAATTGTTGATCTTGAGTTTGATCTCTTATTGCAACCAATAACAACAATATTGTGGTAAGTCTTTGTTGCCCATCAACTAAAATTAGTTCAGTAAATTGTGCTCCTGAATTTTCACTTGGATAATAAATAATATTACCCAAATAATGAGCAGCATCATTTTGAGAACATCTTTCAAAATCATCCCACAACTCTTGGCAATTTTTCTTATCCCAAACATAATTCCTTTGAAATGGAGGAATTAAAAACATTTTATCTAAACCTCCAAGAAAATCTTTAATTGTCGCTTCTTTAGCTCGCATAGGAAAACCTCCCATCAGTAATTTTTATCTTGCATTATTGCTTTTTATTTACAAACAATTTGCTATAAATCATAATAATTAGTTGGATAATAATTATCTCTAATCTTAAATTCACAATCTTTAATTTTAAGTTCTTTTAATTGTTCTTTAACTTCTTCTGAATTTACTGAAGCTCTTATTTCTTCAAGTGACGTTGAATATCCTAAGTCGAATAATTTTCCATCGCTTGAATATGCTACTAATACATATATTTTATCTGCCATAGTTCATAACTCCTATAATGCATTAATTATTTGATATTTGTTTGCTTTTTAAGGTTTATCAAAACCATAGTATTCAAATAACTCTTTGATATTAATTTGTAATCCATCCTTTAATAAAGCTTCTTTTCTTTTTGCTAAAAGCGATCTTAAAAGATGTTCTCTTTCTCTGTCAAGGGCGTGATGTATTTTTCTATGGCAATTAGGACACAGGGCTACATAATTACTCAACACTTCAATTGTATCATCAAAATCATTAGCAAACTCTCTCGGTATTAAATGGTGTATTTCTAAAAAGTTTTCATTGTTATCTTTTGAAGTAAAATATTTACAGCCTTCTAATTCATCACACTCACAAATATAATTTGATTGTGACTTTGCTAATCTCTTAAGTGATATAACTACTTGCTCAGATGTAAGTCTTCCTAATTCATCAGTGTTATCGATTATTCCAAGGTTCTTAATTTCTTCTTGTGTTAAATCTTTCTCAACTTCATATTTAATAACAGGTATACCAAATACTTGAGAATATATAACTATAAAAACACTTTTATTCTTGTCAGTATCAAAAATAAACTTTCTCACTGCAGAGGTATTGGTTTGAAACAATTCATTATATGATTTAATAGCTACATCAATAAATGTTTCAAAGCTGGTAATTTTGTCGGCTAAATTAATAATATTCTTAGTCACATATAGCATCCAAGCATTATCAATCAAACTTGTAACCGTATAATTTCCACCAGATTCAAATTTCTTTTTTAATATTGATGCTTGAGTTGTTTCTACATCACCTTGATTATAAATATATCTTTTGAACTCTTCTTTAACTTCGACATTACTATTATGAAAATGTTTTAAAAAACCTATATTGTCATAATCAAAAGTAAAAGAATCATAATAGGTATAATCATATAAAAATATATCTTTTTTAGAAAATCCATCTACTAAGGAAGCAGCTACAATTTCTTGTATGCTATCAAATACTTCTTTGCAAGAAACTCCTTGTTTTTCAAAAGCATCGAAAATTTGTTCAGTCCTTTTTACGATATAATTAGGTGTTTTTGAAAAATATGCAGACATAATCAGTAAATAACACAAAAATCTTTTTTCATTAGATGTTAGTTCTGGTGATTCAATCATTTTCTCGAATACAATTCCTCTGCTAGTAATCTTAAAGGCATTATTTCTAACCATGAAGAATTCAGATTCTCTCATTTTTACAGTATGTTGCTTTTCTGTTTCTTGTCCAACTCTGTTCGTTCTACTCCACTGATCTCTAGGAATAGATTCTACATCTTTAATAATTTTGAATGCCTGATAAAAGCCTCCATATTTTTGACCTTTTTCAGGTAGAATCCCTCTAGCATTTGTACTAATAAAAGAAAACTTATTTCCTAAATTATCTTTGCCTATTCGAGTATACTTTTCGTATAATCGTTTCGTTTCACTCATATGATTGTATATAAGTATTAATTCGTTCATTCTATTTCACCTCACATATATAAAGTTTTTCTTTATGATTTTTAAATTGAGTGTGACCAGAATTGAAGAATTGGTGGTCAATTTCTACTATTTCCAATTTACCCTTATTCTGAAGCATTTTTATTAAATCAGATTCTTTAATTTTGTTATTAGATGCAGTACTTCTAGCATTATATGTATTGTTATATGATACTATAATGAGTTTTGCATCAATATTATTTATCAAATCTTGCATCAAATCTTTTGCTATTACCCTAGAATAACCACTCTTTAAATGATCCCTTTTAAATTTCATTGACGTTCCTTCAAATTCAGTAGGTTTATCCCAAGTAACCAAATTCTCTAATACATGGTAAAAATTAACATATTGTCTCGCATTATATGGCGGGTCAATGTAGAAAACATCGGCTTTTAATTCCTTGACTAATTCGTTAGCATCTTTTTGAAATAAACTCGCATTTTTAATATTCTCCAAAACTAGAGTTCTTAACTCAAAATTTGTATCTTCTGGCTTTTTTTTAAGATAATGTTCAAAATGTCCTACGGTATTTGCAATTCTATCAGCTGTATACATTAATGATGTCACTAATGAACAATATTCTCTTTCATTAAGCTTCTCTTTGTTTTTCTCTAATTCCTCTCTAATATATCCGATTTTCTTTGCATCATTGATTGAATAATATTTATTGCCATAAATGTTTGAAAAGTAATTTTCTGATATTTCTTCGTATTTCAAACTATTAAATTTATCTAAAATTTTATCCAGTTTTTTATAATCAACTTCTTGTTCATTAAACCATGCCTTGTATGATATATAATTCGAATACAATATATCATTGACAATCACTGGATGACCTTTCAATGCGAATTCATAAGCAACAACACCAGTTCCTGCAAATATATCTGCAAAAGAGAATTTACCTTTAACCCTTTTTGTAGCCTCATTATATATTGCTTCTACTAATTTGGTTTTACTCCCAATATATCTCCTATTATTAATGTTTATCATTCTTTCACCCTTTTTGGAATAATAATTATTTCTTGTTCTTTTGCATCTCTATTTATCTTGTTATAGCTGGAACTTCTATAGTTGTAATCAATATTGATTATTTCAATATGTTCCTCATTTTTATGAGTCCAGTAATAAAGTGGCTCATTTCTTTTGTCTTTCTTTTCTATAACATTAGAAAGCATAAAGTTCTTATTATCCCTAATCAAATTATCAATGAAATCTAACAGTCTATGTTCATCTTCGTTGTTCCATTGATTTGATTCATTATATATTGCAGTTGTTATTAAATATGGTGGATCCATATATACAAAATCTGCTCTTGATATAATTTTGTTTACATCTTTTGATAGAAAATCACTGCATACAAATTTACAATCTATATCTTTTATCCTATCAATATATCTCTTTAATTTTATGGCATTATTTAAGTTGAAATCTGTCTTACCTACTGGTAAATTAAATTCTCCAGTGCGTGAAAATCTCATGTCATTATTAAATCCATAAACCATAAGCACATAAAGTAATTCATTAGCTTCTGAAGTGTTCTTATTTATAAGTTTGTTGTAATCTTCCCTTAACTTATAAAATCCTTCTTCATTAAATTGTTTTAATCCGTTATTTGGGTTAGGATCTGTTATTTGTTTTTTATAAAATGAATAACCATAAACACTAGACAAAGACAATTTATATTTGCTAATTATTTTTAAAATGTTACTTAATAAATCTTCAAATCTCGAAAATGACGCTAAATGTTTCAGCAAGTTAATTACTCTTTCATTTGAATCAACAAACACTATTTCTTTAGCATTCACATTTAATCCAACCGTTGCTCCTCCAGCGAATAAATCAACTAATACATTAATATTTTTTGGCATGTGTGGAATTAGCTGGTCTAAAATTCGATATTTGTTCCCAGTATAATTTAGAGGTGATCTAATATATCCTGATTCTTTTCTTTTATCTATTTTTGCTTTTATTATATTTATTTCTTGTTCTATCATTTTTTGTTGCTCCATTCTTTTTTTATTCCATAACCTCGGAGAATACACTTCTCTTTTTTATTCAATTTTTATTATTTAATTTTTAATAGATTTGTTGGTTTTTCTCATTTTCCTTTATTTTCCCTTATAAGTATATATAAAGGTATCATAGAGTATCTAATTTTACCCTTGATGGATTCATAAACCTACATTATTGACACTATTGATTATACCAATTTTATATGTTTTTTTCCATCTATCCGTAAATTAATAATATTAATTTTTATTTCTCTATTCTAAATTAGGAAACATATCTAAATACTTTTCTATTAATATATCAGCACCACTAAACGATTCTTTATACTTTTCATACATAAAATGTGCGAATGTTTCAGCTTGTTGTTCTGAAAGTAATTCATGCCATTTATGTGTTTCTTCCGTTTTAGTATTTGGATTAAATTCATGTGCTAGTACTTTTAGTTCTTCTTCACTAAATACATTTGATTTTATTCCTTGGTTGTAATTAAACACTTCTTGAAACTGAAACGCATGGAATGTTTCGTGGAACGCTAATTTTAAGACTTGTTCTTCGGTAGCAGTTTTTAAGAAATCTTTATTATAACGGATCACACCAACTTCTTTTTCAAACTTACCAGAATGATTATCTGACTCAAAGTTTTTACCATCGTTTATAAAAACCCAGATATTTTCATCTATCTTTAGCTTCTCTCGTATGTAGTTGGTTCCTGCTATAACAAGTTTTTCGTTAAAGCAATCATATTTGTTTCCCAATTAAAATCACTCACATTCTTAAAAGCATTATACAACATTACTTCGTAGAATGTTAGGTTAACCTTAACTTTTTGCAGGTAGGTTTTGTCTAAACTTATTTTTTATTTTTTGTGCTTCTTCCAAAAACACATTTAAGTAATTTTGATTGTAGAAAAGGTCTTGCTTTAACTCATCATTTGGGTAGAGTTCTTGTGCCTTTGCTTTTAACAATTTCTCGACTGCATCATCAATTCCTTTCATTTCCTTAAATTCCTTTGAATTTCGCCATTCAATTGTTCTTTGGCTATTCTTTATCGATGTTGTTAGATAACCAATCTTATTTACGATAAGTGCTCTTTTTTCTAAAGACAATTTTCTATACTGCATTAAAAAGTATTGGACTTGTTTCTTTAAGTCATTAAAATCAAAATAATCATTTAAATAATTTTCAAAGAAATGGTTTGCTCCTATTAAGTTTTCTAAATCTCCTTCTTCAAGATAATTTGAATGTACTAAATATTTTGTTAATGTATGAGCTTTTTTAAATTCAATATGCCATTCATTTATCATAAAATTACTTAAATTAAGTGGTTTTATAGATTCACTCGCTAGAGTGACTTTATTATATTCATCATATTTATCATATTTATCAATACTTCTATATTCTATATTCTGACTCTGATATCTGATATCTGACTCTGGGCGGACATTTTCGTGTACAATTTTAGGACATTGTCCACTTTCTTCTTTTTTCTTTGCTCTTTGAATTCTTTTTTCTTTCGCCCAACCAGTTTCACTCCCAACCATTTTATCAAAATTATTAATACATAATACTCCATCTTTGTCTTGATATAATAGTCCTAATTGTTTTAGCATTTCTATTGCAACTCTTATTGTATCAATTTTAAAGAACATTAATTCTTGAGTTATACTTGTTAAATCATAAATCATTTCTACTTCTCCAATTTTTTGAATCAATCTTCCGTTGGAGTTGATGGATAACATAATTAAGTACATGTAAATGCTAAAATACCATCCTCCATCTGGCTGCCTCATTAAAAGTTTTATTTCTTTGGAGTACATATCATCAAGTCTTAACTTGATCCAAAAATATTTTTCTGCTCTTTTGTCATATCTCATGTTATCCACCTTACCTTTCATTCGTATTTAAATAACTGCTTAAAAATCTCACATAAAACATCTATAACAATTCCATTACCTGCAAATTGATATAGTCTTGAATCCGAAAACTTATCAATTATCAAGTCTATTCGGTCATCTTCCCACCCCATTAATCTTAAGGATTCTCTAGGTGTTATTTTCCGAATCATTAATGCTTGGTCTTTCTCTACAATTACTCCTAAATCTCCAACTGTTCTTTTTATCGTTTGTATCTTACCTTTTTGAACCACACCCCTTTTTTGGTGTGGCCGGTTAATGTAAATTCCATCTCCAAGGTAAGCTTCTTTGTACCCTTTAACTGTTGCTTCTGGTACTATAACAAAGTTATCTGTTGCAGTTGAACCTTTTCTTGTTGTAATTGTAAAAGCGTATTTGCTGGTTCTTGTATCGTGTGGTTTAAATCTGTTTGCTCTAATAAATCCGTTTCTATCGGTTGGATCCGTGCAGTATAGCAAGAACCTTTCGCTTATAAAATATTTCTCATCTACTTCATGTTCCAAGTAATCTATCAGCTTTGTTTCAAGTTCAAATGGTTTTGGAAATTCAAAGTCTATCTTTGGATTTAATATTGACACTAGGAAGACTCTATTTCTTGTTTGTGGTATTCCATAATCTTTTGCATTTAAAAGCTGCCAATAATTTTTGTACCCTAATTTCTCTAATACTTCCAACCATTCATTAAAACTATCAATGAACTTTTTTGAAACTAACATTGGAACATTCTCCATAATCAAGTATTTGGGTTGTTCATTGTGGTTAACGGCTGTATACAGCAATCTTTCCACTTCCCAAAGTAATGAAGATGCAGTATTTGAATCTCTCTCCATTCCACGCATCTTTCCTGCTAATGAAATATCAGTACATGGTGCTGAATAACACCACAAGTCTACTTCTGGTAATCTTTCTACTTTTGATATATCTCCGAAGTTGGGTATTTTTCCATGCAGGGCTTCATGAGCCTGTATTGCAAACTTATCTATCTCTGAAATACCTTTAATTTGAAAATCTACGCCATTTCTTCTTAAAGCCTCAGCGTAACTCCCAATTCCTGCGAAAAGTTCAATTACAGTCAATTTTCGCCTTTCTAGTGGTGTAGGAATATAATCTTGTCTCGTTCTTTCTTGTAAATTCATAATATCCCTACTTTTTCTTTAATGTTTCCATTGGTAGTTCTTTAACTATTACAGTCTTTGATTCTAAAAAATCCATAAACGCTTGTTCTGTGATTCTTAATTGATTACCAAGTCTAATTGCTTTTATATCGCCTTGCCTTACATATTTTTGTATTGTTTTGCGACTTATACCTAATATTTCAGCTATTTCTTGTACCGTATATATCTTCATTTCAAGTTCCTCTTTCCATTTGCTTTTTCAAGTATTTCGTTAATGTATTTGATACCTTTTTCTGAAACTACTATTTGAGTTGTTTTCTTTTCTCGGTCTCCTATCTTTGCAATCCAAATAAAAAACCTAAAACAACCATTCTCTACTAAAGCTGGTGTTGGATGACATTGTTCATTAATTGCTCCACATTGTCTTAAATGAGCCAATAGCTGGTCATATGTTGTTTTATATTTGAGCCTTTCATGGACTTGTTTTAAGGGAATTAATTTTGTATTACCAGTAAACTCGTAATATAATTTTGCACCCATTTTTAAATCGTTAACTTGACCTTCTAGAATGTTGATTCTTCTTGCTCTTCTTTCTAGTTCATCAATTAATACATCTTGTTCTGATTCTTCTAAAATCATTCCTTTTGTATATCCACTATAGGAAAGTTTCATGTCTTCGATTATTGTTCTTATTGACTCAATATAAATATCTGCATCTTTTTCTTTCGAAAAGTTTTTAATTGCATCTAGTTCATCTTCTGCTATACCAGCTAACTTTTTAACTTTACCTTTTTCTTTGATTTCTATGTAGGTTAAACTTGATTTTTGTCTTTCTGGTACATCTTTTGCTTTAATATCTAAAAGTTTCTTCAAATCATTAACTTCTATAAAATAACTTTTGATTTTTGAACTATATATAATTCGGACTGCTTTTCCATCGTAAATCCTTACTTTGTATAATTTGTTTTTCATATTTATTTACCTTTTTTTCCTTTCAGTATTGCATTTGAAACAAGTTCATTTGTACCTGATTTCATTTTCTCTACTAAATGCGAATATATTTCTGTGCTGGTAATACTTGAATGTCTTAATGATTCTTTTACTTCTAAAATGGAAGCTCCTTCTATCAAGGAAAGTGTGGCAAACGAATGCCTTGTGGAGTGAGCTGAATAAGCTCTACTATCAAGACCAATTGACCTAAATGCATCTTTTACCATTGCTCTTATCACTGCAGTCTTCATTCTTATTTCTTCTCCGTTTCTTCTAAATGTAGTGAATAACGGATTATTTCTTTCAGTCATCTTGCTAGTATCTCGTGTCTCTAAATATTTAAGTATCAAGGCATATACATCATCTGTTAACTTTACAAAGTTATCTTTGTCATCTCGGCCTTTTCCTTGAATGTATAAAACATAACCATTACCAACAATATCGATATCTTCAATATCTGCTCTTTCTACTTCAATTGCTCGAAGTCCTGTGGTAAAAAGCAGAGCCAAAATTGCTAAATTTCTTCTTCCATGTTTTTTATGAACTCTTTTTTGTGCGTTACCAATGATTTTTCTTATATCTTCTAAAGTCAGTGGTTGTCTTTTATATGTTGTTGCAACCTTTACTCCTTTAACGGCATATGTAATGTCTTCATCTATTCCGTTTAACTTTAGGTATCTGTAAAAGCCCCTTAAAACAACTAGTGCTTTTTGAATTGTTGCAGATGCGAGTTTTCTATTGATCATATATTCTTTGTAAGCCAAAATCACATTCCTATCTGGGTTAGTTATTGAATTTGCTTTTAAGTAATCACTATATGCAATTAACTCTCGATGATATGATTTTTTACTAATTCCCTTTAAATCCAGGAACTTAATATAATTTTCTATTTGTTCATTAATGTCGTATTTCATAATCAATCACCCATCTGCCTTCACTTCGAAGTCCTAATTCTCTTCTTTCAAGTTGGTACTCTAATTCACATTGACACAGCGTTTGGAAATCGACTTTTAATATATTTGCTAAATCATTTATTAAAATTACATCCATCCTGTGTCCTTTCATTCCCTGTTCAATTTGGTAGTAATATGGTTTTGAAATTAACAGCTTTGTTGTCATCTCATATATTGAGAGTCCTGCTTTCTTCCTAAACTCAAAAAGATACAACCTTAAGTGGGATCTCTGTTTTTGTTTTTTGCTTTCATTCACTTTGTATTCCTCCTTGTATTCAAGTGTATCAAGCAAAAAGCAATACTCTCCATGTCCGTTTTTAGCAAACAGTCCAACTTTACAAATAGTAAAGTCCATGTTTTGCTAAATACCTTTAATAAAGCCATTTAATTCAAAAATCACTGCTTTGTTTTTAGCAAATATTTTTGAATTTTCTTTTTGGACTTTACAAATTGTAAACATTGATTTATGATATAATTAAACAAAAGGGGGACTTTTTATGAAAGATTCTTTAAATAAAACTATTGGAAATAACATTAGAAATCTACGAAATCATACAAGTATGACTCAGGAACAACTTGCTAATTATCTTGGTGTTTCTGTTCCAACTATCTCACTATACGAAAGTGGAACTCGTTCTGTTCCTCTTGAATCATTAGTTGTTCTTTCTAGAATATTTAACATTTCTATCGATAACTTATTGACTGTCTCAATTTTCGATATGCCAAAGGATAATGAAGTATATTTTGAACATTTAACACCTAGTGCTTCTACTTTTATTACAAGTGGTAAAACGAGATTATCTAACCCATATTCTATGTATTTCACAGTTACTGATACTAATGGTGACACGCTTGTTTTTTTAAGAACTTCTGAAATCACTGATGGAATAATGTTAGTATCTGAAAGCCAAATTGTATCTAAACTTGATTCAGTTGATATTAACGAAATACAACCTAAAAGGCTATTTATAACTGAAATTAGATTAAATAAACGAACTGATGGAAAAGCTTCTTTTTATACTTATACTGACCCTTATGGAAACAATATTTTAATCAAAAATAAAGCCAGGTTTCTTTATTATGGTTACTTAATTGCTAGGATTAAACATATAGTAGAAACTGAAGAATTCTTTTTTAAAGTTTAATAATTTAAATTTGTATGCTCTTAGACAACCCATAAAAAGTTTTTTCTTTGATAAAATGGAATTGGGTTAGTTATATAAATTGAATTTAAAACAAATTTCACATTCCTAAATATTATGTTAGGAGTTTTTTTGTTTATGAAAATTTATGATATCGCAAAAGGTACTTTGTACGATTCTATTATTTTGTCTTTATTAAAAAGGAATATTATTTCACTTGATGAAGCCGTTAATTGCCTAAATGACATTGATATTCAATTAAATCGGCCAAATGACTTGAATAATAATTTATTTAAGTTAAAACAAAAAGGACTTACCAATACAAGTACAGGTAAGTCCGAAAGTGAGGTAATAGATTATGAATAAAGTTGTTCATGTGGTAAAACCGATGAAAGGCAAAATTGAAGGAGATTCTTATATCGCAAATCCAAAGAAAAGGGTTGCTGCTTATGCTAGGGTCTCAACTGACTATGAAGACCAAATCAATTCTTATAAAGTTCAATGTGATGAATATTCAAGAATTATTCAATCAAATCCAGATTATATCTTTGCTGGTATTTATGCAGATCAAGGATTATCTGGAACTCAAGCAAAGAAAAGACCTGAGTTTATGAAAATGATTGAGGCTGCTAGAAATGGCGAAATTGATTTAATTCTTACAAAATCAATTTCTCGTTTTGGTAGAAACACATTGGATGTAATTACATATATTCGTGAACTTCGTGAAATTGGTGTTGAAATATTTTTTGAAAAAGAAAATATATCATCTTTAGATTCTAAAATTGATTTCATGTTAACGATCCTTTCTTCTATTGCTCAGGAAGAATCGAGGTCAATATCAACGAATGTTAAGTGGTCTTATGATAAAAAGTTCAAAAAGGGAATCGTTGATGCTCGTAGAATATTTGGTTACAATGTTGAAGATGGTAAGTATGTAATTAATCCTGAAGAAGCTAAAGTTGTTAAGCAAATTTTTACTTTAGCATTAAAAAGATATAAAATAACTGACATTGTTAAAACTCTTAATTCTAGTGGTATTAAAACCCATACTGGAAGCATTTGGAGATACGGTAACATTAGGTACATATTAACTAATGAAAAATACTGTGGTGATGCTGTTTTAAGAAAAACAGTTACTCTTGATTATCTAACTGGAAAAGCAGTTAAAAATGATAATATTGCAGATAAATATTATGTAAAAAATAATCATGACCCTATAATTAGTAGAGAATCTTTCCATGCAGTTCAAGTTATATTAAATGATAAAACTAGAACAAAGAGGAATACTAACAAGACAACAAAGTATCCACTAACTGGTATTCTCTATTGCCCTAAATGTGGTAGAACTTTAAAAAGACAACAAGTCAATCGTGGAAAGAATATGCGAGTTGTTCTTAATTGTAATCACTCATACGATAACAAAGTTAATTGCAGCAGTCATTCCCCTGATTACGATTTAGTAATTGAAGCAACAACTGATTCTATCAATTCTTTATATGCCAATGAATCAGTCCTTAATATTTTATTTGAGGTATTTGATAATAATGTTGCTTTAAATAATCTCCGTTCTGAACTAAAAGAACTGAAGAAAGAAAATCTAAAACTATTAAATTCACATCATGAAAATCCCGAAGACCAAAAAATATACAAAGAATATCAACGAAACAATGAATTAATCGAATCAGTCGGCCAAGATTTAGCAACTGGTTTATCTACTTCTATTAGACTAGATTATATTAAATCTCTTGTTAAAAAAGAATATTTGAATGAAGAGAATATTAATTTTAAAGATATTTATTCTATCATTCTTGCAGATGATAAAAAAATTACTTTTGTTATCTCTCCAAATAAACCTTTGAATGAATTGGCACATTCTATAAATGAAATATTAGAAGCTGAATCGATTTTAAGTAAAATGTATGTTTCTAAATCTGGTGACAAAGGTATTTATTATGAGGTAAAGGTTTATGAATAATGTAACTGTAATACGAGCGATATCTAAACCACAACAGATTAAAAGGGTTGCTGGTTATGCAAGGGTTTCCACTAAAGATGAACACCAAGATAGTTCATTTAACTTACAAATTGAAGAACTAGAAAGAGAAATCAAAAGTAATCCATTATATGAATATGTTGGTGTCTTTAAAGATAAGAAAAGTGGAACTGATACTAAAGGTAGAACTGAATTTAACGCAATGATTGACCTTGCTACTTTAGGTGAAATTGACATAATTATCACTAAATCTATTACTAGATTTGCAAGAAATATAGTCGACACAATTAAAACTGTTAGAACTTTAAAGAGTCATAATGTGGAAGTCATTTTCTTAAAGGAAAATATTTCCACTTTGGATTCTTCTATTGAATTTATATTGAGTGTCCTTGCAGTTCACGCTGAAGAGGAATCAAGGAACATATCAGAAAATGTTAAATGGTCAGTAAAAAGGAAAATGAGAAAAGGTGGTAACTTTACAACCAATCTCTTCGGTTATAAGATTGAAGGTGAAACTTGGACTATTGTTGAAGATAAAGCAAAGATTGTCCGAATGATTTTTGACATGTATATTAATGGTAAAACCTATAAAAACATAATCGATAAATTATTTGATATGGGTATTAAAACAGCCACTGGTAAAGATAGGTGGCATCCAGGAACAATCGAAAGCATGTTGCTAAATGAGAAATATGCAGGTCATATGTCTTTGGGTAAAACATTTATTTACAAAGGTTCTGAAATACGCTCCGATAGATTCAGCTTATTAAACAATATGATTAGGGATCATCATCCTGCGATAGTATCTCCTTATATATTTGAAAAAGCACTTGAATTAAGAAATTCTAGAACAAGGAATAAAAAGGATGAATATGTTCCTTTAAATGAAAGGGTTACTCCATATTATCAATTTGTTTATTCCGAACAAAATGAAAGGTTTTTAAGATATATTGTAGAACGACCAAAAGGTAAATATGTAATCCCTACCTTATTTTGCTATAACAAAGAACATAACAATCGAGTCATGATTACAGTTAAAAATCTATTTGCAGTATTAAACGATGCACTATCTAACCTCTCAAAACAAAATGATAATCTCCATGATAAATTCAATAATTTTATTGAATCTAACATTAATAAATGCGATGCATTATTCGATAAAAAAGAATCTGAAAGAACAACCATTTTATCTAACAAAGCTTCTCTAATAAAAAGTAGGAAGGGATTATTAAATTATTATAAAAGAATTATCAATTTCAAGGAAATGAACGATGTTGAAGATTTTCGAAAACTCGTATATAAAGTTACCATATTAGATCAGACTAATCTTGTAATTAAACTATCGCTTAATCCTATCGACAATTTAAACCTATTACTTTATTCTTCTGATATAAATCTAAAAATAGGTAGTTCTTATAAAGACTTAAATTACACTATTTTTTTATAATCGAGAGTTCGACTCCCTACCGTGTAAGAAAAATATCGAGAGTTCGACTCCCTACCACAAAAGAAAAGTAAATTATATCTATAAACGAAAAAAGTCTGTCTAGAAAGTATTTCTCTTCCTTGGACAGACTTTTATCTAAAATAAAATGGCTTTATTAAGCCATTAGTTTAATTTATTCACTTACTAATCAAAGATAAGTTTGGAGGCCCCGACCGGACTTGAACCGACGATGCGGCAGTTGCAGTGCCGAGCCTTACCACTTGGCTACAGGGCCTTATTTGACGCTATATCATTATAACGAGATATAGCGTTTTTGTCAATTAAT
>JAQVQJ010000161.1:0-561 GCA_028701635.1 Clostridia bacterium
TGACAAAAAGGACATTCCCAAAGAGATACACCATCATATTTTTCAGGTATTTCTATTCCAATTATTTTACTAAATTTATAAGGTTTTGGATAACTTTTTTTTATATATTCTTTTAATTGTTTTGTTGTCATATTTTTTGTCCAATCTTGCTTTCTAAATATTTTAAACATATCCTCCCCTTCCCAACTTTCTCCACAAACTGGACAAAATCCATATATATTAAAATTTACTGAAAGGGGAGTAGAATTCAAATCTACTGAACCCTTATTGTCCAGACTAGTTCTGGTCTTATAAGCACCTCTCGTTATTTTATTTTCATCAGTTTTGTTTATATCTGAAGCGACTGAACCGGTTTCAACCGCATTGCCCATATATGAGGCATTTTGTATCTGACTATCAACATAATCAATTGCTTCTATATTAATATCTTTAAAGGGTCCACCAAACCAAATTAAAAAGTCTCTAACACTTCCTTTAAACTTCCTTTTTATTATATCTAAAAATAATTCTTTTTTGCCTTGCTGTCTTGCTAAAGCAATTAATACAAGAGCCTTTCCTCTA
>JAQVQJ010000161.1:571-2815 GCA_028701635.1 Clostridia bacterium
AATTTACTGAAAGGGGAGTAGAATTCAAATCTACTGAACCCTTATTGTCCAGACTAGTTCTAGACTTTAAGCACCCTTTCTTATTCTCGCCAGTTTTGTTATTACAAGCGATATTCCTAGGATTAACCGCATTGCCGAGTTGAACTCTAGCTTTTTGTATCTGACTATCAACGTAATCAACTGCTTCTATATTAATCTCTTTAAAAGGTCCACCAAACCAAATTAAAAAGTCTCTAACACTTCCTTTAAACTTCCTTTTTATTATATCTAAAAATAATTCTTTTTTGCCTTGCTGTCTTGCTAAAGCAATTAATACAAGAGCCTTTCCTCTATATTCTGTTTTTCCTTTTTCAAAGTATTTTTCTAAATATTCTATATCTTCTTCTATCATTTAAATAACTCCTTTAATTTAGTCCAAAAAGATTTCTTTTTTATTAAAACTTCTTCCATTATCTTTTTAAATAATTCCTCTTTACTATTTGCACAAAAAGAAATTATTGTATCCATATTATCAATGTCACAATACCATTTAGTATCATCACCAAAGTAATACATATTATCATCTCTAAAGTATTCTCTTAAAGTATATACTTTAATCTTATATTCTGTTAATTTTTTATCTTTATATTGTTTTAACATCTTGAACCTTGTCCCCCACATTTCATACATTCAAAAACATCTTTATCTAAATCAAATAAATCTAAATTATATTCTTTTTTTTCTAATTTCATAAATAACCTCTTTGTTTTACATATAGGACAAAAATAATAATATAAATCTCCTGTATGAAATTTTCTATCTAAATATACAATACCAAATTTAAATTTCTCTTGAGCATTAATATCCCTTTTAACTCTTCTTAAATCTTTAATTATTTGTAAAAATCCAACTGGAAAATAAAACATAACTTTTCCATTTTTTAAATAAACTTCTGCTAAATGGAATTTATTATCATCTAAATTTTGAACAATTCCATATCTCCAATAAGTATAAGTACTAAGATAATCCATCATTTGTGGTATCCTCCAAAAGTGAATTATAATATGCTTTTATATGATATTTTTCAATGTCTTTTAAATCATTATTTAATAAAAGAGATATACATTTTTCTAGTTCTCTATCTTCCCAATGCCAATTAAGTGTTTCTTTATTCTTAGAAAGTTCTTTTAATTGTTTTTTCATCTCTGGTTCAACAGCATCAACACCTTTCTTTAATAATTCAGAAAAAAATTCTGGATTACTTTCATTTAATATTGCTACTGCTTTTATTTTATTTTTTGCCATTTTATTCTATATATTCCTTAAATATATCAGCAAGAGGATGTTCTTTAAACAAATTAAATGTTACATCTAATATCTTCAAATCGTCCCTTATTTCTATATTCAATTTCTGTCTATTCAAGTTATCCTTTCTAATAATAGAACAACAATCTCTACATACATCTTTTGTTCTTATTATTCCATTTGCTCTTTTAAGTTTACAAAACTCACAAAATGTATCATTCATTGTCTCTAAAAACATCCTCTTCTAATATGTGTGCTGTATCTACAATCTGTTTTAAATACTCTGCAAAGGTTAATACCACTTCTTTCTTATCTACATAACCTTTTACAATATCTGAGGCAACTTTTTGTGTATGTTGTCTCACAATCAATCTCTGAACCAATGGAGATGCTTCTGGCACACTATCACTTCTATTACTTGTCTCTTTCTGAGGATATTCTCTCTTATGAAAACCGCCACTCTTCATTCTAAGGTAAGTTATTTCATCATTCTTAACTGAAACCTCTGCATTTCCTTCTTTCGCATACTCAATCTTTGCAGGAGAAACAACTTCAAAGGTCTTTTCACTTCCACCCTTAAATTTAATGGTGACAGAATTTTCGTCTAAATTGACGCTTAAAATGGAAACTTCATATTTTTTATCAACCATATATAATATAATACACTCAAGTATTTAAATGTTTGTAAAACCTTAAAAGTGACAACAAAGAATTAGCAAATCTTTAGGAAAATTTTAGCATTTTTTTAGGAAAATAGTAGTAAAACTACTAATTGAATAGAAATAAAAAAAGAAATAGTAATAATTGTATTAATAATAGAATAACATATATATATATATATATATATATATATATGTTATATAGAATATCTATAAGAAATAGGTTTAAACTCCAACTCTCCAAGCCTTTTTAACCTTAGGGTTATCGAAAGTATGTAATCCATTAGTATTCTCACACCCA
>JAQVQJ010000028.1 GCA_028701635.1 Clostridia bacterium
ACCTTACCTACATAAGCCCCTATTCCAGTGTCTTGGAATTCTTTATTGAGTAGATTCTTTTTAGTTTCATAATCAAGCCAATAATTAGATAATTCTTCAGAATCATAATATCCCGTAGTGATTATTTCTCCAGTCATTATATTGCTATATCCAGCGTCTCTAATGGCTTTGGAATATGGATATTTACTTTTCTCATTTTTACCCATTAACTCAACTTCATTGTTTTCGATAATAGATTTGGCTCTAGCTAAAGCAGCTTTTTCTAGTTTTTCGTTCCTCTTTAATGGTTTTAAATTATTGTCTTCTCTGATTTTGTTAATTCTTTGATAATAATCATCTAAATCAAAAGATGGTAATCCATGATCAACACCATCATTTGAAGCATTTCTCAATCTGTCTTTAAATTGATTTTGTTTATTTACTGGCAATATACTTTCAATTTCATTTATTGAAACTAAACCGACTTCTCTTGAATCTTTACTTCTCTTTCTATTGTCACCAAGAACAAAATAATAATCATCAGGTATTTTAATAGTTTTACAGTCTGGTAAAAAAGATCCTCCAAAAGTAGACCTTGGTTTAACAGTATATGGTTCTTTAATTAGTTGATTATTTACATATAAAAAACCATCACGAATGCTGACTTCATCTCCACTGGTGGCAACAACTCTTTTAATATAACTGGCAATTTGTCCATCTGCATTAGCAGTCATCCCTGATTCAAAAGTAACAATATCTCCTTTTTGTGGTTTAAAAAACAATTTATTTAAAATTGTAAATGAACTTAACCCAACTTTTTCATTATCAAGAATGGTTGGGTTCATTGAATTACCTACCACCGGTGTACTACCCCTAATTATTCCTAATACTAAAAGAGTAAAAATAATACTTAATCCCCATATTGGTAAGAGAATAAAAAAGCCAAACAAAACCTTATTTTGTTTTTTTATGACGAAAAAAGGAAGAAATATAATTGACAAAATGAAAGTAATTATCTTAACTAAAATACTTTTTTCTTTTTTATCTACAAATGAAAAATAAATAGCCAAAGTAAAAACCATTAATGAAAAAGAGCAAATTCCTATTATAACGGTGGCATATAGACCAATTTGAGAAAAAATATTTTTATATTCTGGATCAATTTTATTTAAAACAAAAGCTAAAATCAAAAAAATACCCATACTAACAAACCATGTTATTTTTGAAATTTTGGCTATTTTTGTAAAAACAGAATTGTTTTTTAATTTTTGATATTTAGTATTTTTGTCACAAATCAGTTCGTGTTTATCTGATTCTTTTTTTGTTTTAAATTCTTCACCACAATAATCACAAGTCCAGACTGTTTTATATTTTTTCATTTTTATTTCTTACTCTAACTACCAGTAGTATAAACACTATTTTGTAATGCTATTACATTTTGTTTATTTTTAATTCTCCAATTAAACTTAATCCACAACTCTGCTAAGCCAGCTAGATTGTTGGCAATTTCTATTACTTCACCATCAGTAAGTGTTCTTTTATATAGAGGTTCAAACATATTAATAACCTCCTCTTTTAATTCATCACTAAGCCAATCTTTATATTTCATTGGTATTACTTTTTTAGAACATTTCATAATTATCTTCCACTCCAAAAATCTTTTGCAAATTCTGTATATTCAACCGATTCTTTAGTCATTTCTGTTTTTTTTAACAAACTTGAATCAGCTCCATCAATCATTCCAAAATATTTATCATAATTTTCACCTGTTTGAGCTTCAAAATATTTCCCATTATATACATAAATATTCCAAACGACCCGTAAACCTTTGTCGTTTTTTTCCATCTCAGCAATTTTTATTGCACTTCTTGAATCATCTTTAAAAGTATTACTAATCATGTCTTTAGTTTTATTATCAAGTTTCCCAGCAACTGAAGGATATTCGTCAACAAATTCAATAATTCCCAATTTACCATCATTAAACCCACCTAACATTCCACCTTTAGTTTCCAGTTCTCCGCTTGAGTTATAAAACAAACAATCATCTATACTATTAGGTTTTTCTACTTTACAGACGGGAAGTAGCAAATCACCTTCAAGTTTTAAAAACATCGTCTCGGTCTGGTGTGGACCAATACTTACATCAATTTGTGCTAAATCATTTAATTCTATTCCTATGGGTGGAGTAACAAAGTCCAAATGAGAAGAATTTGGAGCAGAGCCAAACCAATCTGGTGTTGTTGCAATTTTTTTAGCTTCACTGTTATAAAGGGTTAGATATTGTTTTGCTGATTCGGTTGATTCTATATAATCATCAGCCATTAAAGGGTTGACTAACATTTCATATATTCCATCACCATTCATATCAAGAGCCACTCTGTCTTTATAAAGCTTCTCTTCTAATTCCATCTTCTTATTTATAGTGAAATCAAGTTTTGTACTTTTTTTGTTATAAAAAAACAAACCAAATAAAAATACTGTTGTAAGTAATAATCCAAAGCAGACATATACTCCAAAACGGGATTTTAATAGTTTTATTATTTTTTTTGGATGAATAATAACTACAGCTAAAACCATAGCAATAAAAGTAAATAAATCATCCAATTTAATATTACTAGATTCAAAGATTGAAATTCTTATAATATTAAGCGTAGGTAATATAACTAACACCCATGACATTAGAAACTTTTTAGACGGAACAATTATTGTTCCTATAAAGATAAACCCAAATCCAAATAATATTCCAGCAATAATATAGTATGGAAGTAATTCCGATTGGTTGGGAGCTTCTAAACCAGGTATTAGATCAGTAAGAAATTGATATTTGAACAAGTCTGGTTTAATCTCAGTGCATTTTTCAATAAACAAAAAAGATAGCCCAGAAGCAATAAAGAAAGACAATGGCAAGAAAAGTAGCCATCTAAGTAAAGTAAATAACCATTTTATCTCCATAACCACTTTTTTAAAAAAACTTTTAGGTTTGTCTAATTGATTATCTTTAAGTTTATTTTTCATTTTGATTATTACTTTTAATAAGTATTACCTTAAGTTTACAAACACTTGTTATTCTATTATTTTATTTATTTAAATTTTAATAATTCATTACCATATTTATTAAAAATCCAATTCTCATAGTCTGAAGTATGCGGTATCTCTTCAAAGTATTTTTTCAATCTAACTTTTTCAATATATTCTTCTATCTCTTTAAAATCTTTTTTATTAATTTCTTCGCCAACTAATTTAAACAAATGTTTATATGGAATATAAGTAGGAACAACAAAACTTAATAAATATTGCAATATTAAAAATATAATTAAAAATATTAATGAATTTAATAAGAAATACCCAATTATTAATCCTGTTAAAAATGATTTAATAAATAATAGAAAAGAAATAAAATCATTAGTCATTAAAATTTGTCATTCTTGTATTGAAAACTGAGATTTATTTAATTTAGCAACTCTTGAAATCATAAAAGTTATGCGTTGATACTCAAAAGCTATTTTCTGTAACCATATATCAAAATAACAAAGAAACAAAATACAAATAATAGGTATCAGTTTTATCTCATGAAAAAAGAAGAAAATCAAAACAGCAACAATAACTATTATTATATTTCCAATATTTGCTTTAATAAACATATTTATATATTTAACAGTTAGAGACCATATCCTCTTAAAAGAGTATTAAGGTCATTAGTATATCGGCTACCTAAAATTGCCGAGTATATAGAAGAATTATTATTAATCCAATCTTGATATGCTCTTTGTTTTTGTCCTTCAATTATATTCATTGATATTGGTTTATTTTGAATATTTTCCAATGTTTGTCTCAATTCAGCCAACTTAGTTTCAACTTCTGAATTTACATATATTGGAACTGGTGTCGGTGTTTGTTTTAATTGAGATACATTTTGTTGAGTATTAGCAATTTCTTCTCTGAGCATACGAGCATAAATACCAACCAAAATTTCTATTTGAGTTGCATCATCCAATTGATTAATATTTGAGGTTCTTAGAAATTCTTGATACGCCTTTTGGGCAACTACCTGTAAGACTGGTGTCATAGATGCAATATTCATAGTGCTAATAGGGACAATTGAATATGTTTTAGATTGGGTGTTATTTGAAGTTGGAGATGTATTACTTGTTGTTTTAGGGGCTATTGATGGAGATACAACTGATGTCGGAATTAAGTTTATTTTTATGTTTTCAGTTTTACTTTGGGCTTTTAGAGTGGGAGTTACTGTAAGTGAAGCGGATGGAGTGGATGATTCTATAATAGTTGATGAGACCTGTTCTGCAGGGGTAATTGTGGGTTTATCTATCTTATCTCCCGACCATGGCAATATACTTGTTATAGAGATCACTACTACAGTAAAAAAAGTTGTTATTTTGGTAGTTATTATCTGAAAAAAATTATTCATTTTTACACAGCATCTTAATATTATCTATCTAACTCAAAGTATACCACTCAGTTTTGTTCTATTAGCAAACAAAAGACTATCAACCCCCGCTGACAGTCTTGTGACTGGTTACAATATTTGTATTGTTTACTACAATTAATATTAACAGAATTCAGTCATAAATTTACTTGTGTCATAATGAGTTATGAATATCTATCTAGATGTTGATGGTGTTTTATTAACCAAAGCAGGTAAAGAAACTAACTTTGTTAAAGAATTTTTGGAACATGTTGTTAAAAATCATCAAGTTTATTGGCTAACTACTCATTGTAATGGCGATGCCATGTTTACGGTTCGTTTTTTAGAGAGATTCTTTGATGATGAAACGATTGAAATAATGAAGAATATTTTGCCAACTAGTTGGATTACTTTAAAAACAGAAGCTATTGATTTTTCCAAACCATTTTTATGGTTTGATGATAATGTTTTTAATTTTGAAAAAGAAATTTTAAAACAACATAACTGTTTAAAGTCACTGATTGAAATTCTTCTAGAAGAAGATCCAGACCAATTAAATAAATATTTGAAGATTTAAAATTATGAACATAGAAAGAACAAAATTAAATTGGATAAAATCAAAAAATGAAATTTCAATGGATTTTGAACTTGATGTGGCAATCCATCCTTTTAATAATGGAAAAATTATAATAAATTATCCTGGGGCTGATGGTTCTATTGATGGCTACAATGATAAATATGTAAAGATTGCTGATTATCTAATTGACCAAAAAATTGGAGCAGTGGTTAGGATTCCAAATATTTCATCTCTTGGTTTTGGTTGGGATATAAATCTAAGAAAAACCTTAACTTATGTATTAGATAATTCAAAAAAAATCTGTGGTAATAATAAACCAGAAATATATTTAATGGGAACTTCTGCAGGGGCTGGGGCTATTGCTATGACAGCTTGGGAGTATCCTGAAGTTACAAAAATACTCCTAACTGAACCAGCGATAATATTCAGTGGTGAACATGGAGTTGAAGGGATTAGGGAATATAAGGGTGATGTGACAATTGTGGTTGGTAAAGGGTCAAATGCCTTGGGGAAAGAAATTGGTGATAAATTTTTTGATTATTTTATAAATGCTAAACATAAAGAGATTATTGAAATAGAAAATTGCGACCATCAATTTAAAGGAGAAATTAATGGCAGAATTATGAGTGAATCCCCTATTTATGCTTTTGCTGAGGGAGAAAAAATTAAATTCCCAGATCCAAATGGTGGAATTAAGCTTTATGACTAAGTAAAAAATTTTTTAAAAACCCATTACAAATGATTTCTTTCTTATTTTTTAGTTGAAATATTCTTGTCCAAGGTTTAGGAATTCCTTCATATGAATGACCTAATATCCGAGAGGAATAGTCATTTACTTCCCCGTCATAAAATCTATACCATTCATCTCCAGGGATAAAATAACCTTTTAGAGCTGAGTGTTTGATAATTTCTGGAGTAATAACACTGGAGGCTGGTCTACTTGTGGAAAATAGTATATATATATTGTTTTTGGAAGACTGTTCGTCAATTGCCGTCCAAACTTCACTTAATAAACTTGGAGCTTGAAAAACTATGTCACACTCTTCTATTTGGACAATTATTGCTTTTTTTGAATTATCTATTCCAGCATACCTTTCTTCACTTTTTTGAATTAAATTTTTTAAGACAACTATTGCTTCTTGAATGTCATATATAACTGGGTGGAGTAAATATTCTGAATCTTTATATTCTCCAAATTCAATCCTTTTAAAATCCATAAAAATAAAACCAACTTCTTCTGGGGTATTATTACTCATAATTTGTTCAGCAATATTGTGATTAAATATGGTTTTACCTGAACCTGTTGGGCCAGAAATTATAGTTGTATGAATATTATCCTTATTAAGGTCTAAAAATATTTCTTTTTTACTATCTAATGTTTTTCCTATTGATATTTTTAAATTCATTTTATATTTTATCTAAAAATCTCCTCATAAATTTCTTTTGGATTTAATTTTTTGATGGTTATTTTTTTCTTGCCTTCAAACATAGTTTCTAGAATGGCTTCATCAGGCGAAGTTAAATCAGCCGATTCAGGAATACCAGTATCTCTGGCGACTTTTCTATCAGTTGGTTTAAAGACTAATTTGGCTGGACTATTAGCAATAATTTCTTTTGAAGTTCGAGGATTTGGATAATCAGTGCCGATTACAAAATAAAAACCATATTTTCTACCTGTGACAATAATTCTATAAAGATTATCTTCAACTTCTGATGGTGAAAACATTAGTAATTGATTAAGTGAATTGATTAAAAATAAAATTTTAGGAAAGCCATTAAAATCAATATCTTTCATCCGTCTTTCAACTTCGGCTACTGACCATTTTAAAGCACTAATACTTTTTTCTGCTTCCACAATTAATGGAGTTAATAAATGGGAAGCTTGACTGGGAACAATTAAGTCACCTCTAATTCCATCAAAAGCAATTATTCTTAACTCTTCAGGTGAATATTTAGCCATCGACTCAGCTAAAATATTATTTAACAGATCAACTGCTGAGGTAAATTGAGAACCAATAATTAATAAATTACCATAACGCTCAAGATTAAAATTTATTGGTTTATTATTTTCATCAACACCAAGATTAATTTCAAATTGATCTGACTTATTATTAGTATATTTTGTTTTATTCCATTTTATTTGGGGTTCTTCCTCTTCAATTATTTTTGGTTCTGGTGCTTTATTTATTATTTCCCATTCACCTGAGGAATTGTGTGTCATTAAAATATCTCTGGCCTTAGCTCCATTTGAAGGGCCAATTAATCCAGCTTCTTCTATTTCGTCTAGAATCTTAGCTGATCTAGCATAACCAACACTTAAACTTCTTTGAAGAAAAGTAGTCGAAGCCTTACCGGTATCTTGAATTAATTTAACAGCTGCATCAAAAAGAGGATCTTTATCCTCTGGGTTTCTTTTTTCATTAGGAATAGTATAGTTAAGCATAAACAAATAATAACACTATAGGGTTAAAATGATATTAAGATGAAGATGAGTCCGTGGTTTTTAAAATGGTTATGTAGAATATTTATTTGGTGTTTAATTGTTTTTGCAATTACTGCAAAGTTAGGGATGACTGCCTTGTTACTTTTATTTTTTATTTCTTACCTTCTTCTCTCTCTAATAATCCTTCAAACGATAATAAGAACTTTAATAAAACTATTTTATACTAGACTAGAAATCTATTTACACAATTAATTCTTTTATTGACCAATTATTTTTCCCCAATTTTTTTTGATATTTTCACCAGCAAAATTTTCACCTTCTTGCTTTTCTATTAAGGCTTTATAAATATCACTTTCAATTTTATCTAGGTTTTTTTCAGGAAAACACCACCAATCATTAGATAATTCCGCCTTAAGTTTTTCTCTATTAACACCTGACAAAAACCCATATGTATATCGCGAAACTAAGCTGGCAAAAACTTGATATTTTTCTATTTCATCTTTGACACAATTTTCTTTATTTATTTTTTCTTTTGAATCATTTTGGGAATTAACATAAAGTTTTGAGTATGAATCAATAAATAATTCATTTCTATTCACAAATTCTAATGGATCAATTAATAATTCATAATAAGTTGTAAAAAACATTGAACCTGAATCAGCATAATCCATTTCAAAATAGGCAAATCTATCATCAACAGATTCTGTAAAGAGTTTGCCATCTTTAATAAAAAAAGATTCACCGTTAAAAATGTCTATATTACCAAGATCTAAACCTTTTCCTTCAATAATTTTTTCACCATCAATAAGATAAGGAATTACAAGAGAACAACAATGTGCCCCACCAGAATAATAATTTATTAAAATAATGTTTTTCTCTTTAAATAAAATTTTAGAAATTGACGACACAGCATTTGTATATTTTTTAGAAATTACTGTTTTTGTTCCATTTTTAACAACAAGGTTTGTATCCATTGAATCTTTTACTCTTGTAAATTCAAAATTAAATTTACCAATATCAAAAACAATATGGTCATTACTAGTTTCACTATCATAACCAAAAATTTCTTCTGACTCGGGTTTTTCTTTTGTAATATCTTCAGTAACCATACTTTGGTTTTCTTCTGAAGTTTCTTTAACTAATGGTTTTTCTACATTTTTATTTAAAAACAACCAAATTGCAGTACTAATTACAGCAGAAATAAAAATAATTAAAGATAAAATTCTTATTATTTTTTTCATTTTTATTAAAAATCTCCACGTAACCAATCATCACCGTCAAATCCGCCATCTAAACAATAATATTGTGGGCCTATATTTTGGTCTAACATATGTTGTTTCATATCTTGATTAGAATGGATTGAAGTAGCATATGTTCCCTCTAAAACACAATTTTTTTGACATTCCCATAAACTACCTAAATTGATATCTTTATCTTCAGGTCTTAAACCTCTTTCATTTATAGCCCAACCAACACACTCTTCTTTTGAATTGAAATGTGGACTATAAATAGTAGAACCTACTTTATTACCATTTGGATAATAAAAACCTGTCCAATACTCTTCATTTACAAAAAGCACATGGTAAGTCGCAGTTAATATTAAAAATATTAACAAAATAGATAGAATCTTCAGTATTAATAAAAATATTTTTTTCATATTTACCATTAAGTAATGTTAACATTTAATCAAACTTATGGGTTGCTTTTCGATAATTACAAAAATCACAATCATCACCAGATTCTGGAATTTTTTTACTATTCAAACATTTATAAATATCTTTAATTGTTCCCTCAATCCAATCCGGATTGCCAACATATGGCAATAATTTAATATTAAATTCTAATTTTCCATCAAAAGCTTTATTATCAGTTCTACCATTACAATAGACAAAATAACCAGTATCTGAAACCTTAAATCCATTTTTTCTAAATAACCATTGATAAACTTCCATCTGTCTCTTGTATCCATCTTGCCATTCAGCATCTAAAGTAACTTCAGCCTCTTTTGATGTTGCTTTATAATCCACAATAATCAACTCACCACCAGGTTTAACCCAAACATCATCAACTCCACCAGTAATTAATAAATTAGTTTCCGAATCAAGATAAGTTATCCCTCGACGCAAAGAATCTCGCCATTCATCCATTTTTTCATGTTCAAAAGGAATTGCATCCAATTCATAAGCTTTCATTAATGGATGAGCTGTATGACCAGCTCGATGAATATCAAATTCTTTTTTAAGAAGTTTATCGACGGCTGAGTTAAGAGAAAAAGGATAACCTGGTGGCTGTCCAATTCCTAAAACTCGATCTAAATAAAAACACTTAGGACAATTTAAAAACATATCAATTTTACTTCGGCTTATTCGAAAAGACTTTGTATCACTGGGATTATAAAGTCCAAATTGACGATTAGGGTTGTAATATTGAGACATAGGTTATTTTAATTTTATAAATAAAGCAAAAAAACTAATGGTGACTGCAACAAATGAAATTAAAACAGAAACCCATGATCGTAAATTATCCATTTTCTTTTCACTATCATCAATTTTTATAAGTTCAAGGGTAGCTTCAATTTCTTCAGGTTTATCACCTTGTAACTCGAGTATTTTTCTTAAAGCTTCTGTGTGGGAATTCATGTCTTGTTCAAATCCTATTCATTTTTGAAGTTTATACTGTTAATAACGGTATTTTGGTAACTAAAATTTTATTGATATTCATAATATTTTTATTAATATTTTCTTTAGTTTCCATATCAATATTTTTTTTAAAAGCTTTTTTATCTTTTTTAGAATAAAAAATATAGGTAATAGTCTTTTTTAAATCAGATAAATTGGCAAGTTTTTTTAATCTATCACTATCATTTTTTGAAAACATTCCCTCTAATAAAATTCTGTTTTCATTTTTATCACAATACTGAATCCAATTATCTGATTCTTTATTTCCAAAGAATTTTTTATATTTTTCAATTGCTTTGTCACCAGCATTATCTCCATCAAAAACAGCTGTATATCTTTTAGAAGTTCCTATAGCAATGCTAATTAAATATTCATTTTGTTCTGCACCAAATCCAGGTAAAATGACAATATTTTCTGGTAAAATCATTTTCCAAAAATAAAAATCAGTTATTCCTTCAAAAACTATAACTTTTTTACTTAATGTACTATTAACCGATATTTTTGTTCTTAAGGCATTATAAAGCGTGGTCATAGCTCCTTGGTTCCTTTTACCTTTTGCCTCAGATAAAGGTACTAAATTAATTTGTCTGTCACTTTTATTTGCAATTTTTATTTTATTAATATTAATTATTTCTGGATCAAGTAAAAACTCAGAATGTGTGGAAAAAATAACAGGGTGATCAACGGACAAATCTTTTATTGCTTTTAATAAAATACTTTGGGCACTGTTATGTAAATATGAACCTGGCTCATCAAATAAATATATAAATTTTTCCTGAGATCTAGCTCCATAACATTTTTTAGCACTAAAATTAAAAAACCATCTAAAACCTAGACTTCTTTCGCTGAGTTTCATTGATGGTGAACATTTTTTTTGATTACTATCCTCAAAATTTTCTAAAATATCAATTTTAATTGACATTTTGTTTTGTCTATCTTGTGACAATTTTATTTCTAAATTTTCCAATTTTCCTTCACCAACTTCATCGTCGATTAAATGCATCTTAATCCAATCATTTATCATATTTTTTGTAGTTTCTCTATTTATTTCTGTTAAATAAGTGTCTTTAGTATTATCATCATCTTCATTTAAAAATTCTTTTAAGGGATGTCCTGCTTTTG
>JAQVQJ010000162.1 GCA_028701635.1 Clostridia bacterium
CTAAATTTCATACTTAATTCCCTTCAAGTTGACTTGGGTGTTTTGCGAAGAAATCAAATCTTGGCGGTATTTCTTTTAATCTATAAGGTTCTCCATCTGTAAAATAATTATACTGCTCAAAAATGTATTTCCAGTCAAAATATTTATCATTTACATTTAAATATTCTTTTACTAATTCTGTACCATTTGGAACGATAGGGTGCATTAAAATCGTTGCTGTTCTAATTTTTTGCATCGTATTTGCCAAAGTTTGACCATACATCTTTTCATCGTTTTCATATTCTTTTGAAAACTTAACAAAATATTTATTAATTTCTCTAATATATCCGTCAAGTAAATTCATAACCACATGAAATTTCTGTTCAGCCATTAGTTTTTCATATTTCAATATTATATCCGTGCTTTCACGCATTATCTCTTCATCAGCATCAACATTCGGCATAACCCAGTCGTATTTCTGTCCTATTGAATAGAAAGCTGTTCTAATAACTCTATTAAAAACATTCGTTAAAAGATTTCCTTCACGAAGTACAGGGTCGGCTTCATTTGGTGTTGCTGATGGATTTAATGGTTTTGGCATAAAACTAGCATTGTTATAGCTTAATCCAAGCCCTAAAAAGTGAGCCCTTAGTTGTTCAGGTGTATAGTAGTTTAATAATTCTTGTGCCATAGGTGGCTTAACTGTCCCACTGCTACTTGCTTTTTTATTTAAGAAAAGAATATGCTTATTCGCAATAACTCTTGGAATTTGTAAATTTCCTTTTGGAACTTCTACATTTGGGCTTTTTCCTTGTAATGCAAAAAACATTGCCATTTCTGCTGGTCCATAAAAATATATGTTATCTTCGCCAATAAATTGATATACCTTAGACTCTGGATCACACCACCAATCTCGCCAATCTTTATGGTCTAGATTTGAGTTTTCAAGATATGTTTTACTAAAAGAAATAGGCGCCCAAAGAGATTCTGGCCATACATAGAAAGTTGAGTTTTTTAATCCCTTGATTTCTGGAACTGGAACTCCCCACTCAATATTTCCTGTCATACGGAAAGGAACAAGTGTCTTTCCTGTTCTAAAACGAATGCTATTTTCAGTAAGAATTGCACACGCCTTTTCTCTTTCTTTAAGGGTGTTATATTCCAAAGTAAAAGACACCTTATTTTGATTATCTTCCTGTATTTTAAATTTGCCTAGTTTACTCTTTAACTCTTGAATTCTATCCAAATAGTCTTTTTTAATATAAATTTCTGGCTTCTTTAAAAATTCTTTTATTTCTTTTGTTATATATGGACGATATGTTTCATCTTTCTCTAAAATTTCAACCCATTCTTTTAATATGTCGTTATAGTCTTCTAATTTAAAATATAGATTGGTACTATCTTTTAATATTGGTTTTTCGCCAGAGAGTGTACTGATAGGGTTAATTAATTCTTCCGGATTGTATTGATGTCCCATGTCGCATTCATCAGCATATCCCTTTTCAGCGGAACAGCCTTCAATTGGACATTTTCCAGTTACTTGTCTGCCATTTAAATATACTCCTAATTTTTGGTCAAAAAACTGAGTAGACTCTTTTTTTGAAATCGCTCCAACTTCATCGAGAGTACGAATAAAATATTCACTCATTGCTATATGATTTTGTTTCGCAGAGCCAAAGGCAGATGCTCCAAAAAAATTAAAACTAATTAAATAATCATTAAATGTATCGACTTGTTTATTATGATTATGTTCAACAAACTCTTCTATTGTTTTAATTGAGTTATTGCCACTCTCTTGAACTTTTCTAAAACCTTCCATTGCAGGTGAGCCATAACAATCTGTACCTGACACAAAGATTACATTCTCTCTACCAATCCTATCTCTTAAAAATCTTGCAAACATATCGGCATGAATAAAAACTCCGGCAATATGCCCAAAATGTAATTCTTTATTACCATAAGGCATACCGCCAGTTATAACTGCCCTTTTAGGAAAAACTGGTCGCTCATCTCTAATTAAATCTTTATTTGTCATTCTTATGCCTACTTTAACCTTTTTATATAACTAATACATTAACAAGATTATCGAATTTTGTCAATAAATTTCACACTTCATGTATTATTCGTTAATCACTCGATATTTGTTATGGAAAAACTTGAATTATGGTATAATTAAAAGATGGAAAAATTCTTAATAATTGATGGTAACAGTCTTGTAAATCGTGCATTTTATGCCCTTCCCTTGTTAAATAATAACAAAGGGGAATATTCTAATGCAGTTTATGGATTTATCAATATTCTAACGAAAGCTATACAAGAACAAAAACCTAAATATTTGGCTGTTTGTTTTGATTATGGAAGGAAAACTTTTAGAAATCAAATTTTTGATCAATATAAAGCAAAGAGAAAAGCAATGCCAACAGAATTGGCAATGCAGATGCCAATTTTAAAACAAGTACTAACTACAATGAATATTAAATATTTCGAAAAAGAAAATATTGAAGCCGATGATATAATTGGCGCGCTAGCAAAAACAAAGGGAGTCCAAAAACTTCTTCTTTCTGGCGACAGAGATTTATTTCAATTAATAGATGATGAAACATTTGCTTGGTTTCCAAAAAAGGGAATTAGCGAAATAGAATTGATTGATAGAAAGGCTCTTAATGCACTTATGGGATTAACTCCCGAACAAATAGTAGACTATAAGGCTATTCGAGGCGATGCTTCCGATAATATTCCCGGTATTGCAGGAATTGGTG
>JAQVQJ010000029.1 GCA_028701635.1 Clostridia bacterium
AGAAATTTGAAGATCAATTTCGTGGAGATCAGAAGGAAATTCTTGGTCGTCAGCGCCAATATTTACGTTTTTTCATGAATGTAAAAATGTTATGGATATTGGATGTGGTCGAGGTGAATTTATTGAACTTCTTCACAAAAATGGAGCTGGAGCTTTTGGAGTTGAAACAGATTCCGCTATGGTAGATGAGTGCAAGAGAAAGAATTTAAATGTTGTAAATGATGATGTTGTTTCTTACCTTGAAGGACAAATTGGTCGTGAACAGCCTGATAATATTGATGGCATTTTCGTTGCTCAAGTGGTTGAGCATTTGCACATGGATTATATTATAAAGATGCTTAGATTATGTTATAAAATTTTGCAAGAAGGTAAGTTTATCGTTCTGGAGACTATTAATGTTAAGTCTCTCTCAACTTTTACGAATAGTGTTTATCTTGATCCGACTCATGTTAAGCCAATTCATCCTGAAACTTTAAAATTTTTGATAGAGTCAGTTGGGTTTAAATTTGATGGATTTATTTTTTCTTCTGAATTTAAGCGTGATGAAAAGCTGGAGATAATTTCTGAAAATACTTCGCAGGACAAGATTTATAATAAAAATATCGCGCTACTTAATGAGCTTCTTTTTGCTCCCCAAGATTATGCAATTATCGCAAAAAAATAGAATCGCTATTGTAATTCCTTGGTTTGGGAAAGATGTTCCGGGAGGCGCGGAAAATGCTACTAAATCTTTAATAGAGCATCTTAGCCCGTATTTTGATATAGAAGTTTTAACTACTTGTGTGGAAAATTTTCATTCTGACTGGAATGATAATTTTTGGAAGGAGGGTGAATATTTTGAATTGGGAATTACCGTTAGGCGTTTTAAAGTTCGTAAAAGAGATGTTCTTAGATTTGATGATGTGAATGCTAAGCTTATGAGAGGCGAGAAGATTTCAACAGATGAAGAAAAGGTTTTTATTGAAGAATCGATTCGTAGTGATGATTTGACCGGTTTTATTCATGATAATTTATCTGATTATAAATGGATTATTGCTATCCCTTATATGTTTGGGACAACTTACGATTCTATTCTTGAGGCATCGAATAAATCTATCTTAATCCCTTGTTTGCATGATGAGAGTTATGCGTATTTAAATATATACAAAAAAATGTTTTCTGCGTCTCAAAAAATTCTTTTTTTGACAAATACGGAAATGGATTTTGCCAAGAAATTGTTCTCTAGTGAAGTGTTGAAATTTAATTATGTAGGATTAGGGCTTGATGTAAACGTTCATGCTGATAAAGGTAAATTTAAAAAAAAATATAATTTTGATAATTTCGTGCTTTGTGCGGGACGAAAAGATGTTACTAAAAATACGCCTGAATTGATTGAGTTTTTTGATCGATATGTGAGAGAGACAGATAGAGATATTAAACTTGTTTTAATTGGTCCGGGGAAATTATCTTTATTCGATAATCCGCAGATAATTGATTTGGGCTTTGTTTCCAAGGAGGATCAGTATAATGCTATGACAGACTGTTTGTTTTTATGCAATCCGTCACATAACGAGAGTTTTTCTATAGTTATTATGGAGAGTTGGCTTTGCAATAGACCGGTTTTAGTAAGCGAAAGTTGTGCGGTTACTCGTGATCATGTGGTATTAAGTAATGGAGGGTTATTTTATAAGGACTATAATGTTTTCAAAGAGTGTTTGGATTACTTTCTAAATCATAAATTTGAATCTGATATTATGGGGCAAAATGGCAGAAAATATGTTTTAGATAATTTCAGCTGGGAAAAAGTGACTCAACAATATTTAAATGTTTTAAATGACTAAGATTGCTATACATCAATTTGCGGCCAACCTTTCATTCGGAGATGCAATTTCCAATGATATGTTGGAAATTCAGGCTGCTTTGATAAGACTTGGGTATGATTCAAAAATATATGCTCAGTATATGGATCCCCAAATGAGTGAATATTTTAATTTATTTACCGAATATAAAGGAGACTCAAATAATTTGATTTTTTTTCATGCTTCAATCGGAGGTGATATTTTTGATTTAGTTAAGAATTTGCCCGACAGAAAAATTCTTATTTATCACAATATAACGCCTTCCAGTTTTTTTCGTGGATATAATGAACATTTGGCTAATCTTCTTGATCAGGGTGAGTGCAAATTGAAAGAGATTTTTCCTTATTTATCTTTTGCTGTTGGTGATAGCGATTTTAATAGAAATGATCTTGTTAAAATGGGGTTTTCTGAAGAAAAAACAGACGTTTTGCCGATATTTTTGGATTTTAAAAAATATGATAGTCCTCTTAATTCCAGATTGCAGAAGGATTTGAAGGCTGATGGAATTAAAAATATTTTATTCGTCGGTCGATTTGCGCCAAATAAGAGGCATGAAGATTTAATTAAAGCTTTTTATGTTTATCATCGTTATTTTAATCATAAATCGCGGCTAATAATGGTTGGTGGACATAGTGGCATGGAAAATTATTATTTGCGCCTGAAGAAGCTTATAAAAATACTTGGGATGGAGGAATTTGTAGTCTTGGGGGAGCAGGTTTCTTTTGAGGATTTGGTTACCTACTATAAAACTGCGGACCTTTTCCTTTCTATGAGTGAACATGAAGGATTTTTTGTCCCAATTTTGGAATGTTTTTATTTGGGCGTTCCAGTTTTGGCTTATTTCGCTGCAGCAGTTCCTGAAACTATGGGGGGAGCGGGTGTTATTTTTAAGGAAAAAAACTTGAAAAATGTTGCTGTGATGATGGATCAACTTATCACGGATAACTCATTCAAAACAAAAACAATAAACTCACAGAAGCAACTGCTCGATGATTTTAAACGCGACGTTATAGAGCAGAAACTAAAATTAATTATCAATAAGGTATTAAGCTCAAATATATAATGAAAAAAAAACTTGCTTTTGTAATTCAGAGATACGGGCTTGAAGTGAATGGGGGAGCTGAATTGCATTGTCGACAACTGGCAGAACATTTGAAAGATGATTTTGATGTAGAGGTTTTGACAACCTGCGCGATTGATTATTACACATGGAAAAACGAATACAAGGAAGGTGAAACTGAAATAAATGGAATCAAGGTAATTAGATTCCCAGTTGATTTTGAGAGAGATAAAAAGGATTTTGATAACTATACTCAAAAGGCTTTTGCCAATCCTGGGAATTTAGAAATTGGAGAGGAGTGGATGAAAAAACAGGGACCCTATTCGTCAAAGCTTTTTTCTTATATTGAAGATAATCAGAATGATTACGATTATATTATATTTTTTACTTATTTGTATGCTAATACTTATTTTGGAATGCAGAAAGTTAAGGATAAATCTAAAGTTGTGCTTGTGCCAACGGCTCATGACGAACCCCCTATTTATTTAAAAATTTTTGATAGCGTTTTTTCATGTCCGAGTAAAATTATTTATAATACTTACGCAGAGAGAAATTTTGTTTTTAACCGATTTAATAATAATCGAATTGAAAATATAGTGGCTGGTGTTGGAGTTGAGTTTCCTGAGCGCTATAGTGAAAATCATGGTCGGTTTAAAGCTAAATATAATCTTGATCATTACGCTCTTTACGTTGGAAGAATCGATGAGTCCAAGGGGTGCAAGGAGATGTTTGAATATTTTTTGGATTATAAAAGGAATAATCCATCTTCACTTAAGTTGGTTTTGTTTGGGAAAGAGGAGATTATTATACCTAAAACTGAAAATGATGATATTGTTTCTTTGGGATTTGTTAGTGACAATGATAAGTTTGATGGAATTTTCGGTGCTGATTTTTTGATCATTCCTTCTCGATATGAAAGTCTTTCAATGGTTTTGTTAGAGTCATTTTTGTGCGGAAAACCTGTTTTAGTAAATGGGAAGAGTGAAGTGTTAAAAGATCATTGTATCTCAAGCAATGGAGGACTTTGGTATGAAAATAAGTTTGAGTTTGTAGAGGAATGTGACGATCTTCTTTATAAGGAGGATTATAGTCGTTTATTGGGAGAAAATGGTGGTAAGTATGTCATGGAGAATTATTCGTGGCATAAGATTATAGAGAAGGTAATTCAAATTTTGTCTTAGTTAGTTTTAATATAATATAAAATTTTTTATGCGTAGTTATCAAAGACCAATTATATTTTATTTTGAGCTGATTCTTATGTTTGTTGTGGCTGCAAGCGTTATTTCTGTTGCAATGCTTATGTTTAACGTGTTTCAGCCGCTAATTGTTATTTTATTAAGTTTTTGTTTGGTATTTTTTATATTTATTTTTAGACATTATAAACTTGAATGGAATGATTCTCGTTTTGGTTTTTCTTTATTGTTAGTTTTAGCTGTAGCGATTTTTTTCAGGTTAAGTCCTTATAATTATGTTCTTGGAGGGCAGGATCAGGGGGTTTATGTCAATATGGCCGCTTATTATTCCGAAAATGGATCAGCGTTTATAAATGACGATATTCGTGATCAATTAATTTCTGATTATCAGGATTTATACGATAAATTAAATCAAGGAAAAGTATGGCAATCCGGTACCGATCACCCTCGTTATGTAGCAGATAAATATGAAGGCAATCATCTTCCGGGGGTCTATATAAAAAACCTTGAAAATTCTGAATATGTTTTTCAGTTCTATCCATTGCATCCTCTTTGGATGAGCCTTTTTGGTGTAGTATTTGGTAATGGAGGCATGGTTTGGGCATTAACTTTTTTCTCTTTGCTGTCTCTTATTGGGGCTTATTTAATTGCTTATGAGCTTTCTGGTCGCAGAAGGCTTGCGGGAATTATTTTAGCTTTGCTCTTAGCTATTAATCCCTTGCATGCGTTTTTCTCAAAGTTTCCTGTAAGTGAAGTACCAGCGCTTGCTTTTACTTTTCTTGGTTTTTATTATCTCCTAAAATTTTATAATGATTCTAAGGAACAAAAATCTAATATATTCGATTTGTTTTTTTCGAGTTGGATGTTTTTTGGATTATTTTTCACAAGAATAACCGGATTTATGTATATCCCGTTCTTTTTATTGATTGGTTTTCTTTCATTTTTTCATAGTAATAGTGAGATTAAAAAAAATATTATTCTATATATTGTTAGTGTTATTGCCTTATTTATGGGCTCTTTATTTTATGGATATTTTTATTCGTATCCTTATTTTAAGGATATATTTTTAATATCATTTAGTAAGCTTTTTGACATAGTAAGTTTGCATATGTTGGTTGTGATCTGCATAGGAGGTTTGATGATGTTTGTTTTGGCAAAGTTTCATTTATTTAAAAAATTAAAGGAGCGGATGATTGATTTTATTGAATTTATACGGAAGTTATTGCCATATTTGTTTTATTCTATAATTATTTTGGGGGCATACAAGGCGTATATTTTTGCTTTTACCAATGCTACTGTAATGGATTCTCTTAACACGCGGTGGCAATTTGCTTATCAACAATGGAAGTCAATTGGGTATACAAGTTTAAGTGTCGAATTGACTTATCTTACTATTGTGGGTTTTTTATTGTTGTTGATTGCGGTTTATTCTCTTGGTAAAAGCAGAAAAACCACTAACAATCTACTAGTGGTTTTCCTTTCAATGTTTTGGTTTTATATTTTGTTTTTGCAGTATAGGATTCCTTATCAATACTATTATGCGCGTTATCATTTAAGTGAAGTATTGCCGTTTTCACTATTGGCTGTCTCTATTTTTCTGACAGCTATTTGGTATAGAAAAAAATGGGGGAAATATTTTGTGCCTGTAATTGTGGGGATTATGTGTTTGTTTTTATTGCCAATAACTATGGTGCAGTTTGCTGGGGCTGAGAATGAAGGTGTCCATAAGCCTTTAGGAGAAATAGCCGAGATTGTTGAGGATGATATACTTTTAGTAGGGAAAAATATCTCTGATAGTATTGTCACTTCTTTGAAATTTTATTATGAATTAAAGGTTGTCAAATTTTCGCAAGATTGTGATAACAATAGTGAGTCTTTTGCGTTTATTAAATCACTTTCTGAAATAAATAAAGGTGATATTTTTTATATTACAACTCGTGAAATTAATGATTCTACTTTGGAGTTTATGAATCGGATGTCTTTTAAATCAGGTTTATTTGAGCATGGGCCAAGACCCCCAACTAAATTTTTGTTTCATGAAATGGAGGATTTTTTCTTATATCGGATTGATGTGGACAATTTGAATCAAAGTTCTGAATTGTTCAGATTTTATATGGAAATTGCCAATTTTGATTTAGAAGGGTTTTATTCCGATAAATTGTGGACAAAAGGCGATGCTAGAATTGTCGATTTAGATTATAAAATTAAAACTGATGATACGACTGTTGTTATTAAGCTTGCCGGATTTCATCCTTATAAAAATCAGCCGGACAAAATGGGGCTAAGGTTATTAATTAATGATGTTCCTGCCGAGTTTATTAAAGCGGATGATAAGAATTTTCATTATCATCTACCAGAAAATATTGAAACGATTCAGTCGATACAAATTATTTCAGCAACTTTTATCCCGAAAGATTTGGGGATAAATAATGACACTCGTGTGCTTGGAGTGGATGTAAACGCTATTAGTATTTTTTAAATCTGTATTTCGATATATACTCTTTGAGTAAATTATATTCAGCTCATGAAACTAATTATCCAAATCCCTTGTTATAACGAAGAAAAGACTTTGCCTTTGGTTTTCAAAGACCTCCCGAAGTATATCAAAGGGATTGATATTATTGAAACTCAAATAATCGATGATGGTTCTACGGATGATACAGTCAAAATCGCAAAAAGCTTGGGGGTGGATCATGTTGTGAAATATGTCGGGAACAAGGGGCTTGCTCGTGCTTTTAAAACCGGAGTTGAAAATGCTCTAAAACACGGAGCCGACATTTTGGTGAATACGGATGGGGATAATCAGTATGATTCTGCTGACATTGCCAAATTGGTCCAACCTATTCTTGATGGGAAGGCGGATATTGTAATCGGGGATAGGCAGACAGGTAAAATCAAGCATTTTTCTTTTATAAAAAGGTTTTTTCAGTGGCTGGGGACCAGAGTTACCGGTTTTTTTGCCGGACAAAGAATGAATGATGCGGTGAGTGGGTTTCGTGCTTATACCAGAGAAGCATTGATTGAGATAAATGTTGTTTCGGAATTTAGTTATGTTCTTGATACTACGGTTCAGGCTATAAAAAAGAGGTTGAAAATAGTGCATGTGCCTATCAGAACTAATTTGCCTACAAGAAAATCGCGGTTGTTTAAGAGTATTTGGGAGCACATGAGGAGATCTGCGGCCGATCTTATAAGGATTTATTCTTTGTATGAACCTTTTAAGGTGTTTTTGTCTTTGGCGGTGATTTTTATTCTTTTGGGGACTTATCCTGTGGCTCGATATCTATATTTCTTCTTTATCGGGCAAGGAGGTGGGCATGTGCAGTCTCTTATATTCGGATCTATTTTGTATATAGTCGGATTTCAGTTCCTTGGACTTGGGATTTTGGGTGAGCACATGAGGATAAATAGGAAGTTGATTGAGGATATTTTAAAGAGACTAAAGAAATAATGAAGGCTATTTTGTTTATAACTAAAAATTATTATTTAATTAAATTTGGGATGATTCAAGCGATGAATTTCCATCCTATGCCGAGATATTTGATGCGTAAAAATGCTATTATTAAAATAATAAAAAAATTTTCATATAACAATAAAAAACTATTAGAAATTGGATATGGTGCGGGAGAAATTTTTTCTACATATCTTCAGCTAGGAATCAAGTGTTATGGATATGATTTTTCGGAAGAGGCGTATAAGTATACATCAAAAAATTTTGATAGCACCGTAGCATTGTATAAAAAAGAAGATGACATTCAAAAATTTGACTTTGACTTTGTTGTTGCTTGTGAAGTTTTAGAACATATAGAAAACGAGGAACAAGCCTTGTTGAATTGGAAGTCATATTTAAAAAAGAATGGAGTGCTTATTATTTCTGTGCCTGCGCATCAAAATCGCTGGGATGATAATGATATTTCAAGTGGACATTTTAGAAGATATGAAAAAAATAAATTGAAAGAATTATTGAATAAATGGGGTTACCAAGTAGAAATGTTTTATACATATGATTTTCCATCTTGTTTCGTATTGGATCCAATTAGATCTAATAGGGCGAAAAAAATGCATTTATCTAACAAAAGCACGTGTATAAACAAGGAGGAGTTCACTAAAATAAGTGGTATAGCAAGAGATGAAAATAAGATTTTTAAGTTTTTTTCCAATAAATATTTTTGGCATCCTCTAATAAAATTCCAAGAACTATTTTATAAATCTAATTTAGGATCAGCTTATATTGTTGCTTGCACACAAAAAATGAATGATTAATAATCATATTATGAGAATTGAACTATGAATTTTATTAGTTTTGAACAATTAAACGATTGTATTTATAAGAATCTACACAAGGTGCCAAGAGATATTGATTTAATAGTAGGGATTCCTAGAAGTGGAATGTTACCAGCAACTATCTTGGCATTATATCTAAATCTACCATTTGTAGACATAGACAGTTTTTTAAGTGGGACAATTTATCAAACTGGCAATACAAGAAAATGTGAAAACTGGATCAAATGCGCAAAAGATGCAAAAAAAATATTAGTGATAGACGATAGTATTAGTACTGGAAAAGCTATTCAACAGGCAAAAGAACAAATAAAACAATCTAATATCGACTGTGAAATTTATTTTTGTGCAATTTATGCACTAAGTTTAAATTTTTTCATGGTAGATGTTTTTTTTGAAGTTTGCAATCATCCAAGAATGTTTGAATGGAACTATATGCATCATTGGGGATTGAAATACTCCTGTGTTGATATAGATGGCGTTTTATGTCGCGATCCGAACTTTTATGAAAATGATGATGGGGAAAAGTATATTAAATTTATTAGAAATGCACTTCCAAAATTTTTACCAACAAAACCTATTGGCTATATTGTATCTGCAAGATTAGAAAAATATAGGAATGAAACAGAGAAATGGTTGCAAAAGTATAATATTAAATACGATAATTTAATAATGCTTAACTGTGAAAACAGTAAAGAGCGAATAAAAAGTGTAAATCAAGGGGAATTTAAGGCAAATGTTTATAAAAATTCAGACTGCTTTCTTTTTATTGAAAGTAATCTGGAACAAGCAGTAGAAATATGCAAACTATCTCATAAACAAGTTTTTTGTACTGCAAATAGAAGATTAATAAATCCAAATAATTTAAATAATTATGTTCAAATATTGTTAAATGATTGGAGAATTACGCTAAAAAGAGTTATCAAAAAAATATTAAAGAAAATATAGTAGTGATTTTTCCAACTAAAGAGTTGGGACATTAGGTTGTGCTATTAAGTAATATTAATTATTCTCAATTGGCTCTTTTTGTTGTGAAGCTTTTTAAAGCTATATTTTTGGTGGTGGTTGAAAAGATAATGACTTGTTTTTGTTTTTGATCTTATATATTGTTGCATAAATTCCTAATAATCCGTCTCCAATTATTGTTGCTGATCTGGAAGCTATTGCTATGAAAACTCCTATTTCAATTGGAAAAAATCTGGTTAGAAGTAAAGCCAAGATGCCTTCCCTCACTCCTAATCCTGCCGGAATGAATATTGCCAGCATTCCAATTGTGCCTGAAAAAGACAAAAAACTTACGATTTCCGTAAAATGAGATATATTAATTGTTGTTATACTATTAATCATGATGAAGAAAGCGAAGCCATTTAGAATTTGGATGCTTAGATATTTTAATGAGAAAAAAAATATTTCTTTAAATGATAGGAATTTGAATTTTTCTATTTTTTGTTTTTTGGCTATTTTTAGCAGTAAATTTGATGCCGTATGAAATATTTTTGGATGTAGGAGTAGCAAAATAATTGGAATAAGTATTATAATTCCCGCTTTATATGAAAAGGAGTTTTTTATTGATTCGGGAGCAAGGTAATAAATCAATGGAATACTTGCTATCAATCCTGAAAATATTTGTAAAAGCATTTCGTATATCGTGCATATTATGCATGTTTTTGTATCTATTCCGTTTTTTTTGCCAAAATAAGTTTTTATTACAGCTATACTTATATTTCCTGGTATGTATCGGCTTATCCAGGCTATGCTTTGTATATATAAGATGTAAAACAACTTAAATTTCACTTTTCCTAATTTGTGTAATATGTCATGCCAAAATACGCCTAATAAAATAGGGCTTACTGTGAATATAAAAATTGAAATTATAAACAAAGAAAAATTAAAATCCCATTTGTAGGCTACTATTTTTGTCCAGTTATAGTATGTGAATTTTGTAAAAAAGAACACTATTAGAAAAATAATTACTACTTTTAAAATAAAAAGAGTCTTTATTCTAATTTTATTTTGATTTTTTTTCATTTTTTATAGATATTCCTCCCATCCAAAATCAATCCCCCTTTCATCGCTTTTTTCATTCCCTCAATATCCACACTTCTAAATTCATCCCATTCGGTTGCGACTATCAAGGCATCTGCGCCTTTTACTGCGTCCTGAGAGTTTTTTGCGTAATAAATGTACGGGAGGATCTTTTTTGTATTTGGCATGGCTACCGGGTCGAATGCTCGTATTTTTGCGCCTTCCTTTAGTAATTTTTCAATTATTTTCAGCGCTGGGGCTTCTCGCACATCATCAGTTTTCGGTTTAAATGCCAGTCCCCAAACCGCTATCACTTTTCCTTTCAAATTTGGGATTTGTTTTTTTAGTTTTTCAAGCAGTAGATCTATTTGTCTGTGATTTACTTCTTCTGTAGCTTTCATAATTTTAAATTCATACCCATATTCTTCTCCGGTTTTTATCAGGGCTTTTACATCTTTTGGGAAACAGCTTCCGCCGTATCCGATTCCCGCGTGCAAAAATCTTGGTCCTATGCGGTTATCCAAACCTATTCCTTTTGCTATTTCTTGAATATTTCCGCCCGCTTTTTCACAGAAATTCGATATTTCATTGATGAAAGAAATCTTTGTGGCGAGGAATGAAT
>JAQVQJ010000030.1 GCA_028701635.1 Clostridia bacterium
GTTGGTTTAGTGCTAACACAATGTTTTGTTTTTTAAAATAATACTTCCGCTCGTAGCTCAGTCGGTAGAGCAGCTCCCTTTTAAGGAGATGGTCGAGGGTTCGATTCCCCCCGAGCGGACAATACATTGTTTTTTATAAGATTCAAAGAAACATTAGGTTTAATGGTTTTTTCTTTGTTTTTATTTTTATAAAAAGCCTGTTCTAACTTCAAAATTTCTGCAAAAAGAAGGGAGGGAACGGATTTTATTATAACTCCATCTGCAACCTCAAATTTTTCCCAAAAGAATGAAATTAATTGCCTTTGCAGGTTTTGGTCTGCTTTACAGAAAGTTTCATATAAATTATTTGTTAAACTTAAAACCTGTTGAGCCGTGTCTATGTTTAACCCCCTTTCCTTTTCTAAACCGATAATTCTATTATCTATATTTTCTAATTCTGTGGCTATTTCATTTCTTATTCTCTTAAAATCATCATCTGAAATTGTATTAGCAAATAATTTATCTTCGGCAGTCTTTCTTTTTGCCTCATAAGCAGTTTTTTGATTAATGAGGCTTTTCTTTTTATCTTCATACACTTTTCTTCTTTCAAAAAAGATAGATTTTACTTTATCTATTAGGGCGACCAAAAAGTCCTGACTAAACTCTAAATCTTTGAATTTATCTGCCACCATGTTTTCCATTTTAGTCATTTCTATATACTTTCCACACCCACTTCTGTTTGTGCAGTGGTAATAAGCCAGCTTCTTCTTTAGGTGCCATTCGGCTGTATATTTACATCCATGATTGTAACAAGTAAGAAAACCACTTAATAACCATTGATACTTTCTTCTACGACAAGATTGAAGACCTTTTGTATTTAATAATCTTTGAACCCTATCAAATAAATCTTTCTCAATAAGACACTCGTGTTTTCCTTCTTTTAAGTGAACCTTTCCCCAATGAACCTCGCCAATATAAAAACGATTTCTCAATATTTCATACATTCGGCTATAAGATAACTTCTTTCCATGTTTTGTTTTTAATCCTTTCTCATACATTATGTCTGTAATATCAAATACATTAAAATTACCTGTTGAATATAATTCAAATGCTTTCTTTAACAAAGGTGCTCTTTCTGGGTCTTTAACTATTATTTTTTGTCCCGCTTTTTCTACTGCTTGATTTGGATTCTTTATATTCATATACCCAAATGGAGCAAGTGCGGGAAAGTAGCCAAGATTGGCTTTTGCTTCCATTGTCATGGTTACTTTTTCAGAAGTTATATCTCTTTGCATTTGGTTGAAACTAGCAAACACAGTATTAACCATTCTTGTCATTGCATTATCTTCTGCTAATGGTTGGTTTAAGCAATTCAAAATAACATCGTTTTCTCTACATAAGTTTCTAAAATAAATATCATCCATAGTATTTCTTGCAAGTCTATCACTAGAAATAACATATAGGGCATTTATTTTTTTATTAACAATTAAACTAATAATTTCTTTAATTCCATTCCTGTTTAGACTTCCACCACTTTTTCCTTCGTCTCTAATTATTTTGAATATCTCATATCCATCTTTTAGCAAGGCTTCTTTACAAGCAGATTCCTGTGCATCAAGTGAAATACCTTCCTCTGCTTGATACTGGGTAGAGACACGGCAATATATTGAAGCTAATTTTTTATTATTTTCCATATTATTTTTTATAAGATAGTTTTTGTAATGATGTTAATAATAGGAACTTATCCTATTTAGGACAACCTACTTTATTCACACCTTTTTATTTTTAATTTATTTAATAATCCTAACGAGTCCGAAAATTCCCAAATTTTTACTATTAAATTATTGTTTCTGCTAATGAATAAGTTTGTTTATTATGTCTACCTATTTCCTTTTTTATTAATTTTTCTTCTTCAAGAATTTTTAACCCCGTTCTTATATTTTGAGTCTTAAAACTATTTAGACTTTTTATTATTTCTGGAGTAGACAAAGCGTTGTTCTCTTCCAAAAGAGAAATAATTAAATCTTTTATTTCCTCTATATCTTCCTTTGAGGATTTAACCTCTCCAACATATTGAAAACTCAAATTATCTTCATCTTCAACAAGTTTTATTTCAAATGGTTCTGGCTCAATACCATTTCTTAGTTTTATAGTTTCTAATAAAATACTATTTTTTTCTTTGCCTTTTTTAACTGCAATAGCAACATCTGTAAAAGCTAAAATATCTGAAGACCCACGAATACTATTACCAGAACTTTTTTGAAAACCATTTTCTTTTCTTAGATGGTGAATGGTTATTACATTCGAACCAAGATTTATTATGCTTTTTAATTTATCTAAAACCTTAGATATTTGTTTGGCGTCATTTTCATCTCCTGAATGTATTCTTATTAAGGAATCAAAGATGACAAGTTTTATGTTTTTCTCTTTGATAGTCTCTAACAGGCTATTAAAGTCTTCATTTTTATCTATTTGGAAAGTATCTGCTTGAAAATAAAAGATTGGAGCATTTTCAGGAACTTGTAATTTACTCAATCTCTTTTTAACAATTCGTAAATGATTTTCTCTATCTACAATAAGGACAGAGCCTTGTTTTACTTCAAATTTTCCCAAAAAATTACTACCTAATGCTACACACCTAGCAATATCTTGTGTAATCCAACTTTTATAATTTCCGGGATGACCTGAAATTAATACAGGGCTTTCTATTGGAATTAAGTCTTTTACTAACCATTCCTGTTCTCCAAAATCAATAGAGAATATTTCTTTTATACTCATTACTGTTGGTTTTTTATAAAAAGGCTTTTCTTCTTTTTGATAATCTTTTTTATAATTACTTTCTATTAATTTAGGCTCTTCTTTTTTATTTAATTTTATATTTAACTTTTCTAATACTTCTTCATTCTCCCATGAACCCTTACATGCATCACAATTAGCATATCCTGTTCTTGTATCAATGTTTAATGTGGCATATTCATTACCGCTACATGTTTTGTTACAAAAAGGACAAGAGATGGCGATCAAATCTTCCCCTAAATAATGACAACCTATATTATTATCATTTAATAATTGCTCCATTTTAGTTTTATGTGTTATCTAATAATTCTTTTATGGAATCTGTATCCTTATTGTTTTTATTATTTTCTTCAATTAATGAGACAAGTAGTTCTGCAAAAATCCGAACCGCGGATTCGGCTTTTTGCTCTTCTTTTATGTTATTTACGACTGTTGTTAAATCTGATTCCATGATTTAACGATAGCAATATAAAACAGTTCAAAATAGTTATAATTAAGTAATGCTTAAATAAAAAATAAGCCTATTTTGTAGGCTTATTTTTAATATTTTAACAATAACAAAGATATAACTTGTGCTTTTTTATTTTATAAATTCAATTTCATACCTTTCATTTATTTTATAACCTGTATTCCCATCATTTGTAATAACATCATCCATAAGACCAAGTTTAATCTTTAGAAATCTGTTAACTTTTTTATTTTCACCACTTAAATTTTGTTTTGTTCCAGAACCTATATACTCTATCAAATCATTAGCACTAATATTTTTACTTTCTATTATCTTAATTAAACGCTTGAATCTCTGGTTACTTCCTTCTCTTTTTTGAAAAGAACAAGTAAAGCCACTATCTTTTCTTGAAATTGTTAAATCTTTTTTACTAATTAATAGAATGGTTTTTGTGTTTTTATTATCTTTTATACTATATTTTGTAGAGAATTCCTCTAAAATTTTAATCCCATCTGTAATTTTATTATCAATATCATCAAAATAAGAATATAAATCCTCAGAGTCTATTATGCTATAGATTTCTTCTAAAGGACTAGGAGCAAATATTTTTTTAATTTTATTTATTAGACCATACGGTTTAATTTTTTCATTTCTAAAATAATCACTAAAATATTTATTAACTTTATTTAACCAAATAAGATGTTCGTCAATAATATTGATACCATTGCTATCTATGCTGACTCTGGTATCCGAACTATTCACTAACGCTTTTATTCTAACAGATAAAACTGAGCCATCTTTTATTAAATCTTTTATTTCTATGTTTTCCATTTTGTTTAGTTTTTAGTTTTTATTATCTATATATGTAAAAAACTAAAAACTGACCTATGTTTGTATTTTACCAAATTGCCTGTTAGAATTAAAGCACAACTTAATAAGAGTAGCCTAAACCTTTATTTATAAAGGCATGGTGAAAAAGAGCGGATAAAGCATAAAGAACTCCTAATCAGAGCTCGGCTTTATCCGCCCGTATTTGGAAACAAATATGTGTAGCTGAAAAGCTACAAGCTGGTTAGGAGCTTTTTGTATGGAAAATTTAACTTTTTATAAAAAATATTATTTAATAGAAAAATACCTATTCGATGAGGTTAGTAAAAATTTTTACAATAGACATTTTTTAACTAAAGAAGAGTTTTTTGTAATTATTATTTGGAAATCAAATCGTTCAAAAACTAAAGTTTTAGATGGTATAAAATCTACCAATAAAACAATAAAACAAATTTCTGAACAGATATTTAACACAAAAGATAGAAAAAATAAAATTGAAATTTTACAAAAAATAGATGGTATAGGTTTACCCATTGCCTCAGCTATATTAACCGTATGCTTTCCTAATGAATTTACAATTACAGATTATCGAGCAACTAGAACTCTTAAAACAATAAAGAAAGGGAAAAATATAAAAAATCCTTCATCGTCTATAGATAACTACTTAAATTATGTTGATATATGTATTGATGAAGCAAAAAGTAAAAATATTTCATTAAGAGAATTAGATAGATTTTTATGGGGATATGATTTTTACGAAGGAGAAGATGGATTAAAAGATTTAGTTAGAGGTATAAAATAGGTTTTTATAATCACTTTTATATCCTATAATTTTATCAATTTATTATTAACTAATTAAAAAAATATGAAAAAAATCCTTGTAATATTAATTGTTTTTAGTTTTTTGCTTATAGGTAATAAGGCTATTGCTGTTTTTTATGTCACTGGAATGTCACCTCAATCTTTTTGTGAAGTAAATGGTGGTGTATATAAAAATAATAGTTGTTATTATGTTTGTGAAAAAGAAGGGTCTACCCAAAATTTTTCATCTAAAAATGAAGCATATAACCAATGTATGCTAGAAAAAGCAAAAGAGATAAAACAAAAAGTATATGACAAAAGAGAACAAGAATTGTTACCCTGTAAAGATTTCTTTGAAGTGGTTGGGGTTAACTTAACTCTTGATACAGAAGAAGAACAGTATAATCAATGGATTAAGGAATTAAAAGAAGCAAAAGATGATTATTTTAAAGAGCAAGAAAATCAACAAAAAATAAAAGAATTAGAAGAAAGAATAAACACACTGGAATCCAAACCAATAATTGTTGAGAAAGTAATAATACCCACAGAAGGAATAAATACACACAATAAAGAAGATGTGATTAAGCCGACAATCAATGACAATAAAATTGAAAAACCTTTTATTAAAAAAGAAGAATTAAAAAAGGAAATTGTAGAAGAAAAACCTTCCACAATAATAGAAACTACCACAACGACAGAAACCCCTATAATTCCTACAAATAAGTCATTTTTTCAAAGAGTTTTTGGTTGGTTTAAGTCCTTACTCTAATACGACCGAAAATTAAGTATTTCTAACGCCTCCTTGAATTCCTTTGTTGCGCGGGAAAACTATTTCTAACGCGAGCGAAAATTAAGTATTTCTAGCGAGTGCGAAAATTAAACCTAACGCCTCCATAAATTCGATACATACCATTATTCCTTTCAAAACACCGGTTAAAACCGGTTGTTTGTGGTTGTATTGGGGAATTTATCGGTTAAATTATTAACCTTATGTTTTATGAGTTATTTTGTTGGCCTAACGCGACCGAAAAATCCCAATTTTTTATTTACTCCCTATTTTTTACAAAGTCGTTTTTTTGTCTTTTTTATGCATTGTCAATAACTAATTAATTTCTTATAAAGTCGATAATTTGTTATACTTTATGAAGAAACCCATATAAAGTGTATGAAAACAAAAAAAATCAAAAAAACAATTAAGGGCGTATCGCTTTTTTCAAGTGCAGGAGTCGGTGAAGCTTTTTTTAAAGATTCAGGGATAGATATTGTTGTGGCTAATGAACTGATAAAAGAAAGGGGTGATTTTTACTCCAAACTATATAAAAATACGAATATGATTGTTGGTGATATTTTGGATAAAAATATTTTTAAAAAAATATTAAATGAATCCGGAGAGAATATAGATTTTCTCATAGCAACACCCCCATGTCAGGGTATGAGTATTGCTGGTAAAAATAGAGATTATACATCAATGATTAACGACCAGAGAAATCATTTGGTGTTTAAAATTATTGAATTTATTGATATTAAAAAACCAAAATATATTTTAATTGAAAATGTTCCAAATTTTTTAAAACTTAAACTTCCATTCAAAAATAAATTTTTAGTCTTAGAAGAAATTTTGCGGAATCTCTATGGGAAGGAATATGAAATAGAAGCTAAAGTTATGGATACATCTGAATATGGTGTTCCCCAAAAAAGAATAAGAGCGATTATTAAAATGAACAAAAAGGGCTTAATTTGGAATTGGCCTAAGAAAGAAAACAAAAAAATGACGGTAAAAGAAGCAATAGGACACCTCCCCTCTTTAGAAGCAGGCCAGACATCAAATATACCTTGGCATTTTGCAAGAAAACATACAAAAGACCATGTTTTGTGGATGAAAAATACACCAACGGGAAAATCTGCTTTTGAAAATAAAGTGTTTTATCCTAAAAAAGTGAATGGTTCTAAAATTAAAAGTTATATGACAACTTATCGTAGAATTAAGTGGGATGAACCTTCTCCAACCATTACAATGAGAAATGACGCTATTAGTTCACAACTAAATGTTCATCCAGGTAGAAAACTTAAAGATGGAACATATTCCGATGCTCGGGTTTTAACACCACTAGAATTAATGATATTAAGTTCATTACCAGAAAAGTGGACTATACCACAAGGTGTTTCTGAAGCACTTATTAGAAAGTGTTTAGGAGAAAGTGTGCCCCCTCTTTTATTGAAAAAAGTAATTTTAGGTATTAAATAATATGACTTATAGAATAGAAAGAAAGAAATGGATATTATATAGGCACACAAATAATTTTGATTTAATTACAGCAGTTGCTACAAATCTAAAATTTTTTTCTAAGACTTCCATATCTAAAGAAGATAAATTAAATCTGTTATTAAAATTGAAAAACCTTTCTTTTTACAAAGAAAGAAACCCAGAGCTTCCTTTGGATTCAATCAACCATCGAATAAACACCCTAGCCTATTATATGTTTGGCTATAAAGATATTATTGATGGGCAAAATCGTTTTTTATTTAGTCCGCTCGGGAATCTTTTTTTAAAAAATATAGATAATAAAAATAATCTTAGTAAAATATTTTTTACAATGTTATGGGGGCTTCAATTTGAACACCCTCATGGTGGTTCTGATGTTATTTTTAATTTATATCCGTTTAGGCTCGTCTTTAAATTGCTCACTGATAAAAGAATAGAAAACAAATTATATGCTTATGAGTTTTCTTATTTAGTAGTCTTTGTTGAAAATATTAATAATGAAAGCTACGAGAAACTTGTTGATGAGATTTTAAAAATGAGAAAGTGGAATAACTCTGAAATTGAAAAAGCTTTTAAAAAAGACCAACACACTTATGTTAATTCAGCTTATGAATGGGACTATTATGTAAGTGATTTATTCCAAAATGCTGGAATCCTTAAAAAAACAGAAGGAGAGGTGATTTGTAAGCTACTACAAGGAAAGAGCACTTATAGAAAAATAACCCGGAATTTTGTGGAACTGAATGAAAATATTATAAGTCTTTGTCATAAACTACAAGAAACATATTCATTTGAGGAAAAACCATTGAATTTAGAGGATCCTGAGCGTTTAAAAATTGATGTAGTTAAGCAAATATATAATTTTTACCCATCAATTTTACTTGATGAAATTGGAGAGCAAAAAAATGATTTAAAGTATGGACTACTTAACTTAGCAAAACTTATTGAAAAATACTCAAATAATAATGATGGTTCAGAAGCCTATTTGTTTGAAGATATTTTAACTGAAGGATTTAATATGTTTGTTAACGTTGAGGCTAAAAAGATTAGTGGAGCAGGTAATACAGATATAGAGTGTTTATACATAACGAAGAAAAAGAAATTTGCAGTAGAAGCTAAATCAACAAAAAATAAATTATCTTTAATAAATTCTGGGAGATTAGCTCAACATGGAACAAAAATAGGTAGCGAATATACGATAGTTGTAACCCCAAGATATGTTCCATCAGTATTGTATGATATTAAATCATCTCCAATAGTTATAATCCGAGCTAGCACATTTTCTGAGTATTTATATAATCACATAAATAATGAAATTAGAGAAATTGATTATTCAGACTTTGATGACATTATTGTAAGTAATCTTGGTAAAGATATTAGTCGCAATATTTCAAATCTTACTATTAATAAATTCTCCGTAAAAAATTAATTCATGAAAAAATCAATAATAAAAATAACAAATGAAGACAATATGAAACTGATGGCTAAATACGAAGATAATTACTTTGATTTAGCTATTGTTGATCCGCCTTACGGAATTCTGAATAAAACAAAAAGAGGGGGAGACCACAAATTTAATATGGCGGAGTATACAAAATGGGATATAAAACCCAAAGATGAGTATTTTAAAGAACTTTTTCGTTTTTCCAAAAATCAGATAATCTGGGGGGGGAATTACTTTGGATATATTTGGACAAAAAACAAATATAATAAATGTTTTATTATATGGGACAAAAAGCAACCTGAAACTCTAAACAACTTTTCAATGGCTGAGATGGCTTGGACTTCTCTCGATAAACCATCAAAAATATTTAGGTTTAGTGTAATGAGAAATAGAAATAAAACCCATCCAACACAGAAACCTGTTGAATTATATGAGTGGATATTAAAAATGTTTGCAAAAAAAGGAGATAAAATATTAGATACACATTTGGGCAGTGGAACAATTGCTATTGCTTGCTATAAGTCTGGCTATGATTTAACAGCTTGTGAAATAGATAAAAAGTATTACAAGAAGGCTATCAAGAAGATAAAAGATAACATTCCTAATATTAAAATTATTTAAATACCTTATGAAAATTAATGTATTCAAAATTCCGTTTGATAAAAAACAAGACTTAAAAAATAAATTTAAGAAAATTGATTTGATAATTGAAGATACTCAATCTATAGATGGATGGAGTTGTTCTTTTTATTTATCAAAAAACCCTGAAATTAAAAAAATTAATTGGGTTAAGGATTATGAATTTTTTATTAAGACAACAAAACCAGAGAATAAAATATATTATGCAGTTTTTCTATGTGAAAAAGATAAAAATATATTTGCCATTACTTATGGTAAGAGCCATTTTTATGTAAGACAATTTTGTGATGATGAATTTGGTCTTGAAATTGCAAAAAGAATAGCCAATGAAAATGACATAAAACAAATGGCGACCAAAAGATTTAATAATAGGAAAAAGAAAGAGATAAAGAGCTATACACAAACGAGTATTTTAGATAATGAAAGTGGAGAATCAATAGAACATTTAAATGCAGCAATTGTTAATAATCAAAAATTATCTTTTGGCAATAAGGCAAAATTTGGTAATTCACTCCTTTTATCCTTAAAAGAATTAGAGGTAACCAAAATACCAGAAGTTTTAAATGAAATAATAAAAACATTAAAAGAAAAACAAAAATTTGATATTCCTAAAACAATAGAAATTAAAGACAACACTAAGTTGTTAGATTATTATAATCTACTAGTAGAAGATATATTAAAAAAGGATGAAAAAGTAACATTAAGCACTCAAAGCTATGACATTGTTGGCACAGATTTTGTTTTTACTGGTAATGAGAGATATAAATATAAATATTCTAACCAAGAAAGTAATTATGTTGATGATTTAGAAGTTGTTGATATTGTTAATTTTATAAACAAACACTCAATCCCTAAAGATAGAATATTAAATCACATAAAGATAGAAATAGAGGATGAAGGGAGAGAAACTTTTATAAAACCATTAGTATATTTTATCAATTACAATATTGAAAATGAGAATATTATCTTCCAAAATGGTAAATGGATAAAATTTAATGAAGAATATGTAAAACAAATTAATGATAGCATTTCTAGTATTGCAATCATCCCAACAGAAAACAAATTGGGGATAATTAAAATATCTGAATCAGAATTTAATTACCTATCAGAAACTTCAGAGGGAAAGAAAAAGGGGGTTAAAATAAATAAAGATTTAATTGATTTGGGTTATAAAAGTTCAGATAAGGATTTTTCTAAACTGTTAATTAAAGGTAATTATAAAATTGAAGCTTGGGACTTAGAAAAAGACAAGGTTGTTTATGCTGTTAAGTTTGGAAATACACAAAAACTATCTTATGTTTGCCTTCAAGCCCTTAACACACTAGAGGTTATTCGTAATAACGCGAGTTTAAATAAATTAGATAATCCACCTGAAAAATATTGTCTTTGGTTTGGAATTACAAATAAAAATAAAGTTGATGATATAACAAAATTAAATTCTATAATCTTAAAACAACAAATTGATTTGTTTGGGAGGAAGTGTAGAGATATTGGAATTATACCTTTAATAAAGATAAGTAAGAAGCAATAGTAAATCAAATGGAGTCTTTTTGTAATGCTTTTATAAACATCAACTGATTATACAACCCCTTCATGTAACTTTGGTCAGATAATATAGTTATAATAATCTCCTGTTCTGGGGACACGATAAAAACACTCTTTTTAAAGAGTGTTTTTATCGTGTCCGCTCGAGCGAGCAAACTGCTTTGCTCGCGTGGGGGAATCGAAAGGCTTTTCCGTACGAGCGAAGCGAGGTGGAAAAGCAC
>JAQVQJ010000031.1 GCA_028701635.1 Clostridia bacterium
AAAACTTCAGCTGATGTTAAACCATGATTTGGCATTTTTGTTTTAAAAAATATTTACTTAATTATTTAATTATTCCAAAAATCAATTTCTAAAACAAAAAACAAGGCATTCAACCTTGTTTTCTGAACTCCGCTGGCTAGACAGTTTTAGAACTATGAACTGGCATAAAATCAAAGAGGAACTAAGGATTTTTCAAGAAAATTCTAAGTTTTCTTGTAATTTTGCAACTTAAAATCTTTTTTCCATTCTATTACCTTAAAAATCATTTTACTAAATCCAGCACGAATCTGTTTCCTTCTGTAATCGCTAATATTTTTTGAAAACTTGATAATTCCAACTAATTTATAAACATCTACTTCTGCCAATTTTGCCTTAGGAATCACCAATTTTTCTCTGATATAACCATCCAAAACTTTCTTATCAATCATTTCAGGGTCTCTATTGACCAAAATCATTGAATCAATAAAAAAAAGAAGAGAATAGACCTCTTTCTTATCAAGAAATAATGCATCAACTAAATTACCGTGTATATTTATTTTTTTTCCTTTTTCTTTTTCAAAATTCTTGTTATATAATGCACAATTAGCATTCTGACAATCATTAAGAAAATCAACTATGCCTTGAAAAACTTTATAAACTCTTGAAGTTACCCTAAAAAACATCACTTCATCTTTTTTTGTTACTCCCAAAACAACAACAAAATGTCCTATCCACTTAATCTTTATACAATCAATAATATCGCCAAATTCGTAATCCATAGCTACCATTAAACTAAATTAGGAAGTATTTTTTTTATATCAAGATATTTAGCAAGCTCATAATCAATAACGGAATTTTCGCTAGACATTATATATGGCTTTTCTCTATGAGTTTTTGCTGATAACTTCCGAGCTGTATATCCTTTAAAGGTTTTAATAATCTCATCAAGCAACTTTAACTCATACTCAGAAAGTTTTTTAAGATTATATCTTTTGTTTCTATTAACAATTACCTTGCCAAAATCACCTTTTCCAGTTTGTAATGCAATACTTTTCGATAGTTGAGAAACACTTTCTTTTCCCAAAATAACACCTTCTAAATTATCAATTTCATTTTTGATAAAAGACGGCACTGGACCATAAGGCAGTTTATAATAAATATCATTAGTAACAGATGCTCCTCTCTGATTATAAGAAATAAAATCAAGATAATAGCAAAACTTTAAAAACTTAGTTACATACAAATCTGTTGTCTTTTCGGCACAATAAGACGCAATTGTATTTATTTTTTCAAAATCAATTATCATCCTTTAATTTTAAATTGGTTTATACTTTCAGTATAGCAAATTAGCTAAAATTATCAATAACAAAATATTGCTTTTTCAAGCCAACTTGATACGATAATATATAAAGATGTAACAAAATTGTAATAATATGATAAATCTCAATGAGCTATCTATTGGCACGGCTGAAAAACTTAGAAATGCTCTAAAAATAATTATTGACGGCTATGAATTACTACCCACTGGCACGAAAGATTTTTTTGTCGCTGTTGATAAATTCAGCCGAATCGGACTAAGCCACACCGAAGCATTTTACATTTTTAATAAAATAGAAAAAGAAGAAAACGGAGCTTTAAGCTACAAAGGACTTGAAAACATTATTAAATATGGCAAAACTAATACATCTTACAATGCACTGACTAGCTGTTATAAAACCCAACATCCATTAATAATAAGAAATCCAGCTAGACTAAAACAGCTTTATCAAGAAATTACAAAAAAATTAGAACCAAAAAAATTACCTGCCGAAGAAGTAAGCACAATATTAAAATTTTATAATGATAACCTTGCCGAAACAGCTAAAAAAATTTCTTCTATATATTCAAATAGTGGCATTAGTAAAGCAATCGAACAGCTCGAACAAGCAATAACACCTTACAAAACAACACTAGAAGCACTAAATAAAACCAGATTGCCTTTGTTAAGAGAAAACAGTAAACTCGTCAATTCCGCATTACTAGAAGCCCTAACTTCATTCAAACAATTTGAGAGAATTACAAAAAACATAAATTTCAAAACTCCAATTTTCGACACAGATTATTTCAAAACAAGACCGCTCCCAGCTCTTGTAATAAAACCACGAGAAGCAATATATATTCCCAAAAACACGCAAGCAATAAGAGAAAATCAAATCGCTTACGACATTAGCATTATTAGAAAAATATTACAAAATCCAACAAAAGAAAACGCAAATCTCAATATTATAAATACAAATAAGCTAGCCAATAACTACATACTTTCAATCAAAGACCGCGAACTATGGATAAATAACTATTTTCTTTCGAAACCTTATGCCGTAGGAGCAAATAAAGAATTTATAGAATATGTTTGCTCTAAACCAAAAAATATTAAAATTGAAAGAAAAAATCTGCCATCAGAATATAATGAAAAATCATTAAAAGAACAAGTAAAAGGAAAAAGCTTTATTAAAATACTCAATCAGCTTGGATTCAAAGGAGAAATTCTGAAAGCCTTTTTTCCTGAAAGAAGCCAAAACTCATTAACATTCAGAGGCAACAAAATAACCAAAGAAGATTTGAAAAAATCAGGAATAAAAACACAAATTTATTTAAAAGAATTAGAACTTGCCCATCTCAAAAATAGTCCCGAGTAGTCCTATCTAGTCCTATAATCAAACATAATTTTATAAAAGAATCATACTCAAAGTATGGTTTTTTTATTCTCAAATTATGCCCGAAACAGAGCAAAACAAAATCAAAGCGGAAGAATTTGAAGCCCAACAAAATTTGAATGGCTTTTTTGGCTTACTTTTAAAAATAGACCGAAGAATTAACCCGCAATTATATGCAAATAAACGAAATCCAGATAATACCAATCAAAGCAAATAATGGCTTAGTTGCTTTTGGGAGCTTGCTTTTCGACAACTGCCTTTTTCTTGGCTCGATAGGTATTCATAAAAAACTTGATGGGAGCGGATACCGAATCACCTACCCCACCAAGAAAATTGGCAATACGAACATCAATATTTATCACCCAATCAACAAAGAAGCCAGCAAGCAAATTGAAACAGCCATAATTTTAAAAGTTAAAGAATTATTAGGCTAAATTTAAAATTGTATTTATAAAAATGTAATGAAATGCTTGATACTGTGATTTTACAACTTGAAAAGAAAAATTTTAGTATTTTTGAATATGAGAAATTTAGAACATCAGAAAAAGAAATTATCAATATAAATGCTCCTTTTCGAGCTTGGTATAATAATCCAACAGCTCAAGACAGACAAAACGGCATATACAAACCAAGATTAACTCTTACAAAAAGAGGGCTTAAAATAAATCTCAAAATAGAATTTTCGGCTTCTAAACTTCTTTTTGGCGAAAGCCTAAACGAGCTAGAAGAAAATGATTTTAATGAAGTTGTCAGGGTGTTACACAAAAAGCTAGATGAAATGGGAGTATTTGTTTGGACAAAAGACATTGAAGAAACACCAGTTTTATCTTTTCATCCAGCCAAAAACATAATTCTCAAAAATAATTTTACTGTCAATTCAGTTATTAGAGAATTAAAAAAAATTGACATCGGCAAAAGATTTGACATTGATGAAAAGAATTACAGAAACAGTGGCGAATCTTTACACTTTTTTACTATCTCGCACGCATTTACTTTTTATGACAAAATAAAAGATTTAGAAAAAGCTCCCAAACGTGCGATTGACAAAGAACAAACAATCCAGCAATTATCATTGTTTGACAATCTTAAAAAAACAAAAATGGAATTATTAAGATTCGAAGTCAGACTATCTAAAAAAAGAAAAATGAATGAAGTCTTGAAAAAACTTGGCTATAACATTAACCCGCAATTCAAAAATATTTTTAACAAAAAACTATGCAAAAAAATATTAAATCAATATTGGAATGACTATTTTGGCGATAATCAATTTGTTTTCTGCATTAACGATAACCCTCAAAAAATATTGCAAATTATACTTTCAAAATTTCCGAAATTAAGATTGAGCAAAGCTTTAAAAATAGTTTCAATATTTATGCTTTGCAAAGATGAGGAAGGCACAAGAGGATTTAGACAAATTGTTGAAAACTATAAACCAGAAACAAATTGGAATGATGTCAAAAAATACTTAGAACTTTTAAATAATACAATCCTAACTTATCCGACTTGGCAATTTCTAAACGATATTAAAAATAGCTTAGAAAAATTTGACAGTCTAAAATTTGATAAAAAAGACATATATTTGCCTATTTGAAATGTATAAAAAAGTAAAGTATAATATAAATATGCTAACAGATAAACAACTAGAGGAATTTCAACTCTTATACAAAAAACACTTTGGGGAAGAGCTTAGCAAACAAGACGCTCTCGAAAAAGCCATAAGTTTAATAAATCTCGTAAAAATAGTTTATGGCAAAGAAGTTACAAAACAAAGATACTCTAAATTTAAAAAATATTATGAAGAAAGAATTTTACACGGCAAAAGAACTGGCAGAAAAACTGCAACTAAACATAATGACAATTTATCGCTACATAAACGCCAAGAAATTGAAAGCCTATAAAATTGGCAAAGAATTTAGAATTGGTAAAAAAGAATTCAATAACCTTTTAGAAAAAACTAAAACAAAATAGATTATGGCTAAAAATAAATATAATTATATATCTTTATTCAGCGGAGCAGGCGTTGGCTGTTATGGATTTAAAATTGAAGACTTTGAATGTATTGTCAGTAACGAATTATTAGAAAAAAGATTAGACATCCAAAAATTCAATAAAACCTGTAAATATCAAACTGGGTATATAGTTGGCGATATCCAAAACGCAAATATCAAAAACAAAATATTTACAGAAATTGAAAAATATAAACGACAAGAAAAAAATAATGACATCGATATAATTATTGCTACACCGCCCTGTCAAGGAATGTCTATCGCCAATCATAAAAAGGGAAATGAAAAAAGAAGAAACTCTCTAGTAGTTGAATCAATTGAAATAACAAAAAAAATAAAACCTAGATTTTTTGTTTTTGAAAACGTCAGGTCGTTTCTAAATACTATTTGTACAGATATTGACAAAAAAGATAAAAAAATACGCGAGGCAATAGAAACAAATTTAAGTGGTAATTACAATATTCTATTCCGAGTTATCAATTTTAAAAATTATGGCAACAACTCTAGTAGGACTAGAACTTTAGTGATAGGCACCAGAAAAGACCTACAAGAGATAACTCCTTTGGACATTTTTCCAAACGAACAACCAGAAAAAACATTAAAAAAAGTAATTGGGAATTTACCACCTCTCAACTTATTTGGCGAAATAAACAAAAAAGATATATACCACAATTTCAAACCCTACGCGATACATATGCTCGATTGGATAAAAAATATACACGAAGGCCAGTCTGCTTTTGATAACATCAACCCTGATTATAGACCGCATAAAATAATTGATGGAAAAAAGATTATCAATCAGAAAAAAAACGGAGACAAATATACAAGATGTTACTGGGACAAAATAGCACCTTGCATTCATACAAGGAATGACATTCTGGCCAGCCAATCAACAATTCATCCAGTCGATAATCGAGTATTTAGTATTCGAGAATTAATGAAATTAATGACAATTCCCGATTCTTTCAGATGGGTCGAACACGACCTTAAAGAGCTTAATAATTTAAAACCAGAAGATAAAAAAAGATTTCTAGCAAAAGAAGAAATTAATATCAGACAATCTATTGGCGAAGCTGTACCAACCGAAATTTTTAGACAAATTGCGAATAAAATCAAAAGAATAAACGATAAAAAAATACTAAAAAAACAAGATATTGATAAACTGATTACTAATAATGAGTTGAACAAAATTGACAAACTAACCACTTTTATTATTAAAAATAAAAATAATTTCTTACTACCTGAACTATTTAAAATTATAGAAATTGCCAATTCAAAAAGATTAAAAAACTCTGCATTCTACACTAGACAAGATATCTGTTTTTCACTAATAAAAGAATTGCCCGAACCAAATAAGTTTAAAGAGCTAAGAATACTCGAGCCATCAGTAGGAACTGGAAATTTTCTTCCGTTACTAATAGACAAATATAAATCGGTAAATCAAGTAATAATTGATGTAGTAGACATAGATGAAAACTCAATCTCATTGCTAAAAGAATTGACTAAACTTTTTAAAAAACCAAAAAACATACACATTAATTTTATCAATCGAGACTTTCTGCAAACCGATTTTAGTCAGAGATATGACATCGTAATAGGCAACCCGCCGTTTGGAAAAATTGTTAATAATCCCGAGCTTTTAGAAAAATATAAAAAAGGAAAATACAACGCAAAAACAAATAATATCTTTTCCTTTTTCATTGAACAAGCATTAAAAATAGGAAATACTATTGCTCTAATATCTCCTAAGAGCTTACTCTCGGCTCCAGAATTCAATCTTTCAAGAGAATTATTATCACGATACAAATTTCAAACAATAATAGACTATGGCGAAAAAGGATTCTCTGGCGTAAAAATTGAAACTATAGGTTTTGTTTTAAGTACAAAGAAAAAACTAGACAATGAATCTGACATAAAAATAGAAAGCGATATTTGTTCTAACGTTAGATATGCAAAACAAAATTATCTATTCTCAAATAAATTCCCTGTATGGCTTATTTACAGAGATAACTTTTTTGACATTATCGCAAAGAAAATGGAATTTGATATTTTTGATTCATTCCGTGATAGAAAAATTACAAAAAAATATACCAAAAACGAAGGAAAAATCAGAGTTTTAAAATCCAGAAACATTGCCAATAATAGAATATTAAATATAGAAAATTATGACAGTTTTATCGATGACATCTATGATTTCCCAGTAAAAAAATATCTCAATAATACAAAACAAGTTTTGATTCCAAATCTCACTTATAATCCAAGAGCTTGTTTTTTGCCAAAGAATACTATTGCCGACGGCTCTGTCGCAATTTTAACACCCAAAGAACAAGCCAAAATATCTACAAAAGATATTGAATATTATAATTCAAAAGAATTTATAAGATTTTATATGATAACCAGAAATCTAGGAACAAGGTCATTAAACATTGATAAAAATTCAGTCTTTTTCTTCGGTAAATTAAAAAATAATTTTAAAATATGACAAATAGAATAAACGATTATCTAAAAAAATTCAATTTAGATTTACGTAAAAGCCACAACGGCAGATTTATGGACCAAAAAGTTACGCCAGATGTACTCTCATTTATCGCCGATTGTATTTACAATTTTGTCGGAAATGACAAATCGAAAGAATTCTCAGTAAAAGATATTTGGAATTCTAGTTATTTTATTAATAATGTAGAAGTTATTTTTGCCAAGCCATCACCAAAAAATGAAACTGCCAATCACGAATATGATAAATTTATTGCACAACCTATAAAAACACTTCATTACGCACATATACTATCAGACACTAAGAAAGGTAATAAAATATATTACAGCGTAAAAAATATGGAATTGCTAGAATATATTGGACTAAAAGACAGATATGCTTATAATTTTCTCGTCATTTATTTAAACAAAGTACTCACTGACAGCGGATTTATAAAATCTATTAATAATTTTATAAGTTTAGCCAAATCAAAAAAAATTGATAAAAACAGTTTCGATGAACTAAAATCTAGATATCAGCTTTTCATCAGAGGCAATACGCTGATTAAAACAGACACAGAAATAAACAGAATTTTTACCAAAGTATTAAATATTTTTTCTGTTGAAAATAATATACAAGGGACATTAAAAGGAAATCTATCAAATAGAACAATCTATTACTATGATTTAATGTACAATAGACCAAATTTCAGAGATTTAAGAAAAGAAAAAAATATTTCGAGGCAAGAAGCACGACAAACAGAGATAGAACCACATTCTAACTATAATGATTACCTAATAAACAAAGCAATTCAAAGAATAAAGAAAAAATATAGTGTCAGCGAAGTAAAAGATGAATTCTCGAATGGACCAGCAGTCCACGTACATCATATCTTCCCAAAAAATGAATTTCCTGATATAGCGAGATACCTAGAAAATTTAATTAAACTAACGACAGAACAACACCTAACAAAAGCTCACCCAAACGGAAACACGCAAATAGTCAGCAAAGATTATCAGCTAATCTGTCTATTATCTAAATCGGAAAGTATTGAAAAATCATTATCACTAGGAGAATTCTTTTACTCAAAAAATGATTTTATTTTTGTTATAAATTCTGGATTAAGACTTGATAGAGATGAAGAATTTAGAAATACATTTAATTTCGAAATAATAAGAGAAAAATTAAAAACTGAATACAAAAAATGAAAGCAATAATTTTAAACAACTAAACTAAAAACTATGCAAGAAAAAAATATCATACAATCAGAAAACTTGATTATTAATTTCGAAGATATACCAATCCGTAGAATTTGGGACGCAAAAAAAGAACAATGGTTCTTTGCAATCGTTGACATCGTGGAAATTCTTACGGAAAGCCCAAGACCCAGAAAATATTGGAATTCTCTAAAAACTAAGCTTAAACAAGAGGGTTCTGAGTTGTCCTCAAAAATGGGACAACTGAAAATGCGTGCAAAAGACGGCAAAAAATATAATACAGATGTAGCCAATACCGAAACCCTGTTGAGAATTATCCAAAGCATACCCTCTCCCAAAGCCGAGCCATTCAAGCAATGGCTTGCCAAAGTTGGTTATGAAAGACTACGAGAAACTATAAATCCAGAGCTAGCCGTAGACAGAGCCAGAAACCACTGGAAACAAGCGGGTAGGTCAGAAAAATGGATAGAGCAAAGAATGAGAGGACAAGAAACAAGAAATAAACTAACTGATTATTGGAAATCTAGTGGGGTAAAAAAAGGCATTGAATATGCAACATTAACCGATGTAATCCACCGAGAATGGAGCGGTTTTACCACAAAACAACATAAGAAAATTAAAGGGTTAAAATGGCACAATTTAAGAGACCATATGAGCGAAGCAGAATTGATTTTTACTGCATTAGCCGAACTATCCACTACGCAAATAGCAAAAAGTGAACAAGCAAAAGGTTATAAAGAAAACAAAACATCTGCACATAGAGGAGGACGAATTGCGGGCGACGCCAGAAAAGCATTAGAAGAAAAAACTGGGGAAAAAGTAGTTAGCTCGCAAAACTTTCTACTAACAAAAAAAGAACCAAAAAAAATAAAATAGTTTATGAAAGCAATAATTCTAGCCCGTGTCTCAACTGAAGAGCAAAAAGAAGCTGGCAATTCCCTACCCGCTCAAGTTGAACGTCAAAAAAAATACTGCAAACAAAAAGGATTTGAGATTTTGAAAATATATAGCTTTGATGAAAGCGCATATAAAGTTAAGAGAGACGCTTTCGACAAAATCTTGGATTATCTAAAAAACAGCAAAGAAAAGATTGCTGTTTGTTTTGATAAAGTTGATAGATTTTCTCGAAATGTTTTTGACAAAAGAGTTGCCTATCTTTATGAACTAACAATGAAAGATAAAATTGAACTGCATTTTTCCTCTGACAATCTTGTCATTACTCCCGATATTTCGGCTGTCGAAAAATTCCATTTTAATATGAATTTAGGGCTGGCAAAATATTACTCCGACGCAATCAGCGATAACGTCAAAAGAGCCAGCGAAACAAAAATCCGAAATGGCGAATGGCCTGGCAAAGCTCCCATTGGCTACAAAAATTATCTTGATGAAAAAGGAAACAAACAAATTGAAGTTGACACAACCAGAAGCCAATCAGTTGTTAAAATGTTTGAGTTATATTCAACTGGCAATTTTTCATTAGGAAAAATCACAGACGAAATGAAAAAAATCGGATTAACCAGCAATACGATTGCCCCAAAGCCTCTAAGAGTTGGAACGATTTATACTGTTCTGACCAATCCGTTTTATTATGGAATTATGAGAACAAAAAGAGGTCTTCATCCTCACAAATATCCTCATCTCATTAGCAAAGAATTGTTTGATAAAGTCCAACTAGTCAGGTCAAATTGGCGTAAAAAACCTTTTAAATACGCCTCTAAGCCCTACATATTCAGAGGAATGATAAAATGCGCCGAATGCGGTTGCACTATCACGCCAGAGACAAAAAAAGGACATAATTATTACAGTTGCACCAACTACAAGAAAATGCACGCCAAAAGAATTTATATAAGAGAAGAAAATTTGCTAGCTCCCATTCTTGACGTCTTGAAAAAAATTCAGCTCCCAGACGAGAAGATAAAAAAAATAACCAAGGATTTAAAAAATACCGAAGACGCAAAAAATGATTTTCACAAACAAGCCATAACAACTTTACGAAAAGAATATGACCGACTTGATAAGATGTCTAGCAAAGCTTTTGATTTATTAGCAGATGAGAGTATTACTAAGGATTTATTTAACCAAAAGCTCAAAGAATACAAAGAAAAACAAGCCGAAATACAAGAAAGATTGCGACAATATACTGACGCCGATGAAAGCTTCTATTTAACCGCAAGTATGGTCTTAAGTCTTGCTCAAAGGGCTTTGAATATCTTTGAACGTTCTGAAATTCCTGAAAAAAGACAATTACTCAATTATTTACTTCAGAACCTTGAATTAAAGCAGAAAAAACTAACTTACACTCTAAAGAATCCCTTTGATAAGCTCTTATTAGCTCATCAAGCTTTGCAACAAAAAACAAGGCATTCAACCTTGTTTTCTGAACTCCCGGGGCGAGACTCGAACTCGCGACCAACTCGTTAACAGCGAGCTGCGCTACCGCTGCGCTACCCGGGAAAGATAAATTTACTTATTAT
>JAQVQJ010000032.1 GCA_028701635.1 Clostridia bacterium
CCTTTACATCCCACCATTATAACCGAAATAAACCACAAATCTTTTTCCACTTTCAATATAAGCATCAACTGCTTCTCTTGCTTCTTCTATTGTTTCAGCCTCATAAAAACTTGTAAACCCTACTAAAATAGACTCGGTTATTTCAACATAATAATACTCCTTTGCGCTTTCAGGTCCGCTAGATAATATGTATCCATTTTCATATTTCTCAAAACTTCCATCTAAATAATACTCAACTGACATTGACATATTGTCTGATGTTTCTGTATGATTCATAGAAAATTTATATGTATTCTCTGCCAATATTTCAAAACTCATAGACATATCTTCGCCTTCAGGCGCTACATATTTGTAAATCGCTCCATTCTCTAACTCCTCATAAAGTTCATAATCTTCTGAGCCTGGTTCTTCGCCTGTCTCATAATACGCATAGAAGTCACTTGTAGAATATATATTAGTTCCAAAACAACCTGAAAATAATGACGTACAAGAAATCAATAAAATAAACAATAAGGGAATAGCAAAAAATTTAAAAATCTTTTTCATTTTTCCTCTCCTCAATATATATTATAATATATTTTTTATTTATTAAAAACTAATTTAAAAGATTTTAATTACATTTCAAGTTCAATTGTATTTTTTACTATTTCAATTGTTTTTTTATGAACTTCTTCTATTCCCTCTGATGCATCAACTTCAACAACTCTTTCTGGAAATTTTTGAGCTATAATTTTATATCCTTCATAAACTCTCTTATGAAAGTCCATCTTTTCACTTTCCATTCTATCTTTTTTTATTTCTTGTTCACTTCTTCTTTTAAAAGCCTTCTCTGGATCCATTAAATATAAAATTGTTTTATCCGGTCCAAACTTACCTAAAACAATCTCTTGTAATTTATAAATTTTATCTATCCCTAAACCTCTAGCATATCCTTGATAAGCTGCTGTTGAATCAAAAAATCTATCACAAATAACGACTGAACCTTTTTCTAGTTCAGGTTTAATAAGTTTTTGTACTACTTCGCTTCTTGCTGCAGTATAAAGCAATAATTCAGTATCCTTATTAAGATAATCTTCCTTATTAATATCTGTGGTAAGTAAAATCTCCCTGATCCTTTCAGCTATTACAACACCACCCGGTTCACGAGTAAATAAACTTTTAACTCCAAGACTTTTTAGCCATTCCTTAACCATTTTAATTTGAGTTGTTTTTCCTACCGCTTCCCCACCTTCAAATGTGATAAATTTTGATTTGTAATTCATATTGTTTCTCCTGTTAAAAGAATATCATTCAACTTATGTTTTGTCAATATGAAAGTTTTTATTTATTTTTTATCTATAAAATGATAAAGTAATTAATATGAGAATAATCGCAGGTAAATTTAAAGGAAGAAAAATTGATTTTGTTTCAAATGAAAAAACTCGACCAACTGCCGATATGGTTAGAGAGGCATTTTTCTGTAAAATTCAATTTGAAATTACAAACTCTACATTTCTTGATTTATTTGCCGGAAGTGGTTCAATAGGTTTAGAAGCATTAAGTCGTGGTGCAAAAATAGTTTACTTCGTAGAAAACGACCGCAAAAACTATGAAATTATAAAAACTAATTTAAAAAAACTATATGGTGAAGATTATGAAAATTATGCAAAAGAACAAGGACAAACAATACATTTAATATTGTCTGACTTCTCTAAATTTTTAGATAATATAAAATTAAATAGTGGCAATAAATTTGATTTCGTTTATATTGATCCCCCTTATGAAAGCGAATATTATAAACTCGCTTTGGAAAAACTTAAAAATAATAAATTAATAACAAATGAAAGTATGGTCATATGTGAGGGACGTTCCCCTTTAACTTTTGAAAATTATAAATTAATCTCGCAAAAAAAATATGGAATTAAAATTTTGTCTTACTTAAAATTTATAGAGTGAGATATTTAGTAACTCGTATAACGTCTTATTTTATCTCTTTAACACATGGATAACCATAACCTTCTACATTTCTATTAAATGTTATTCCTGTACACGTTGTAATCAACTTTCTTTTTATTGCATCTGGAGATAAATTGGGTTGTTTATCTAATATTAGAGAGCAAATTCCAGCAATCATTGGTGTTGCGACGCTCGTTCCACTTAATTTAGTATAAGGATTACCAATTATATTGTTACAAGAAACTATATCGACCGCAGGAGCAATCAAATCCGGCTTATATTTTTTTAATGCTGGGCCTCTTGAAGAAAATTCTGCAATTCTAAAATTATTTGAATTTACTTTTATATTTTCCGGTCTTCCATCATCTAGTCCACCAACCGTAATTATATTAGGGCATATTCCCGGCGATTTAATAGTTTCATGCTCTGGTCCGCTATTTCCCGCCGCCGCAACCATTGTAATCCCCTTGTTCCAAAGAACTTCTGCCCCTCGCATAATCGGGTCATTAAGCCCTAAGGATTCACTTCCAAAGCTCATACATACAACACGAATATTATATTTTTTGGCATTATCATAAACCCATTGCATCGCCTCAAGAATTTTTAATGCACTCGCTTCCCCTAAACTATTTAATGCCTTTATGGAAATAATGTTTGAGTAAGGTGCCATACCTGCATATTTACCTCCACTCATAAATCCATTTCCACTTCCAGCCCCTGCAACAAAAGTTCCATGTCCATTATCATCATAAGGGCTATCTCTTCCATTAATTAAGTCAACAAACTTAATTATCCTGTTATTTTTAGAAGAAAAATCTAAATGTGGAAAAATTCCTGTATCTATATAAGCAATAGTATTTGTACCATCGCCTTGATTTGAATCAACTCCTAAAACATTTCTTGCTATATTTAACAGTGCTAAAACATTGGCCTGTTTCGTTACGCATTCAACCCATTTATGATTACAAATTTCAAATAATTTTGAAGAACTTATTTTTAATGCAAATGCTTTGATAAAAGGAAGTTCGGCAATTATTTCATTTTTAGATAAAAAATCTTTTGCTTTTTGAAAATCATTAACATAAGCAATACAATCGACCTTTGAGTCGAGATTTAAACTCACTACTTCTATTAATCTTGGATCTAATTTTTTTAAATTTCTCATTTGTTTCTATCCTTATGTATCTATTTTAGATTTTTTAATAATCTCTCTAAGTTATCTCTTTGTTTTTCGTCTAACATATGCTTTATGTTATCGAATTGCGAAGATAATTTATTTATATCAAAATTTCCTTCTGCTTTTTGCTTGCCCACTTCCTTAGAGAGCTCTTTCATTAAATCTCCTTGATTAAGCTTAGAATATTGATTAATCTTTTTCTTCACATCAGCCTCGTCAATATTTGCTTTTACATCTTTTTGATTGATTTTTGTATCCACTTTATCTTTAGACTCTCTAACGCCATCATTTGTTTTTGAAAAATTGTATAAACTTTTACCCATATTTCCTCCAGAAAAATTAACTATTCTATTATATGAATTCATATAATTATATTGTCAAAACAAAACTTGCTTTCAATATAAAAATTGAGGATATTTATGAATTTACAAAATCTTTTTAAACAATTCGGTGGTTTAGCTAATCTAGGCGGATTAGGTAATTTAAATATGCAAAATAATCAACAATCAAATAATCAATCTCAAAATCAGGAACAGGGAAATAATGGAATGTATCCTGACTCTTTTAATACGACAGATTTTTTTTCTAGTAGACAATATAATCAAGGGATTCAAGACGAAGAAAATTATAATGCTTGTAACTGTAATAGCAATCAATGTTCTCAAAATGCAGGAAACTTTAATAATCAAAATAACAGCTATCAGCAGAATAATCAAAACAACAATCAAAACAACAATTCTGGCAACGGATTTCTTAATGGTCTTCTAGGTCCAAATATGAATATCTCTTCTTTGCTTCCACTTTTATCTCTATTTAATGGAAAGTCGGGAGTTAACTCACTGTTAAAATCTGAAAATATGCCTGAAGGTTTAAAAGGTCTAGCACCTTTTATAAGCATGCTATCTTCTACCGCAGAAAATAAAACAGATAACCCTAATAACATTAAAATTGACAAATTAAAAAAGATTGAAGATTAATCTAAATTACAGTATAAAAATATTACAAAATACATACCATAATAATATGAAAACTATTGTGTTAGCTGGCGGAGGGACTGCAGGGCATGTGATGCCCAATTTAGCATTAATCCCCGAATTAAAAAAATACTTTCAAAAGATAGTTTATATTGGAACAACAAATGGCATAGAAAATAAAATACTCAAAAATATTAAAAATATTGATTTTAAAACTATTGACACTCCAAGATTTATACGAAAACTCACTTTTAAAAATCTCGCCATTCCTTTTAAACTTCTAAAATCTATAAAAGAAGCTAGAAAAATGTTAAAAGATATAAATCCTAATATAGTTTTCTCAAAAGGTGGTTATGTTTCAATCCCTGTTGCAATTGCCGCATGGAGTTTAAAAATTCCTGTTTTAACCCATGAATCCGATTTTTCTTTAGGATTAGCAAACAAGCTTATAAGCAAATTTGCAAAGTATACTCTAACTTCATTTGAAGAAACGGCTAAAAATAAAAAGAAGTTTATTTATTCCGGTTCGCCAATTAGAGAACAAATATTTAAAGGAAATTCTCAAAATTTAAAATTAAATTTTGATAACAATAAAAAAACACTTTTAATACTCGGCGGAAGTCTTGGCGCAAAAGCAATAAATGATTTTATAGATTACTATTTAGATAAGTTGTTATTAAATTATAATATTTTACATATTACAGGAAAAGGAAAATTAAATAACAAAAAAATTAAAAATTATTTTGCAGTCGAATATGTCGACAATATAGAAGATTATTTTTCTGTTGCTGATTATGTTATTTCGCGAGCAGGTGCAAATGTAGTTTTTGAATTAATGGCATTAGAAAAGCTAACTGTATTTATTCCACTTCCAAAAAAAGAAAGTCGTGGAGACCAAATACAAAACGCAAAGTATTTTTTTAATAAAAATATGTGTGAAATATTATTACAAGATGAATTAAATATAAATAATTTATTAAAAACACTAAATAATCTAGAAAAAAACGAAAAAATCATTAAAAATAACATAAAAAAGTTAAATTTTAAAGAAAATAACAGAAAAATTATTAATTTAATAATAAAAAATAGTAAAAAATAGCATTTTAAATATTTATTTAATCAATTTAATGTAAAAATTAACTTTTTTCATAATTATTTGGTTATTTTTTATTATTTTTAATGTTTTTTATCAAAAACCTTAATTTTAATTATTTATTATTAAATTATAATTTCTCGTGCGACCTTCTATGAACATTTAAGCATATTCCTATAGCAGACATAAAAACTATAAGAGAAGTTCCGCCTGAACTTATAAATGGCAATGGAAGTCCTGTTGGCGGAATTAAACCAGTAACTACACAAAGATTTATTACGACCTGAATTGCGATAACGCTAGCTATACCTAAAACTAAAAGTGCCCCAAATCTGTCTTTGGCATTTTTTGCTATGTTAACTAAAAGCAAAATTAACACGGCCATTACAATTATGAAAATAGTTGTTCCAACAAAGCCAAATTCTTCCCCAATTATTGAAAATATAAAATCACTCTCAGAGAAAGGAAGAAAGAGAAATTTTTGACGCGAATTAAACAGCCCAACCCCAAATAATCCACCAGAACCAAGAGAATAGAGGGATTGTATTAACTGATACCCTTCTGCCTGTGGATTGGCCCAAGGGTTCAAAAAGGCTACAAACCTTTGTATTCTATAAGGTTCTATTATTATAAGGGCAGGAACGGCGGCAATTGCTGGAACGGAAAGTAATGCAAAATGTTTAAGTCTAGAACCACCTATAAATAACATAAAGAGCATGATTAGCCCCATACACATAGTAATACTCATATTTGGTTCAAGAATAATTAAAGCACAAAAAGCTAGCCCAATTCCTAGTACTGGAAATAAATTTTTGAATTTATGGACTTTATCATAGTTGTCTGATAAATAAGCCGCTGCAAATAATACAAAAGCAAATTTTGCAATCTCACTAGGTTGAATAGTAAATATTCCTAAATTCAGCCATCGATTAGCCCCAAATTTTTCAACACCTATCCCCGGAATAAAAACTAAACATAATATTATAAGTGCTATGATAATTCCCCACCATTTGAATTTTTTCAAATACTCATAATTTATTCTAGAAATAATTAGCATTGAGATTGTTCCTAACACAACTCCAATAATTTGTTTATTTAAATAAAAATATGGATTGTCATAACGATATCCAGCTGAATAATAACTAGCACTATAAACCATTAAACAACCAAAAATTCCAAGAGCTAAAACAATAAGAAAAATACATATTGATTTTTTATCGTAAAAAATATTTTTATTAAAAATAAAATGATTAATTTTATAAAAATTAACCTTTTTAGCATTTTTTTTAATAAAATGGTCTTTTTTTTGAGAATTTTCGTTATTTTTCATAATTTTTCTTTTTATTTAAATTTAAAATTAATTTTTTAAAATATTTTCCCCTCTCTTCATAGTTCTTAAATTGATCAAAACTTGCACATGCCGGAGCTAATAAAAGAACATTTTGAACTCCGCCTTTCGCCAATTCTTTTGAAAGTTTATTTCCTTCAATTACTGCTTTGTCAAAATCTTCACAGATTACATAATCTTTATAATTGACCTCATCTGCACACTTCTGCATATTCTCTCTAGTCGCACCATATAAAACACATTTGTAAATGTTTGGAGTTAATGCTTTGAAAAGAATTCTAAAATTCTCTCCTTTATCGCTACCCCCAAGTAGTAAAACGACTTTTTCGTTGAATGCATTTATGTCTGCTATGGTGCTACCAATATTTGTTGCTTTGCTATCGTTAATATATGTAATTTTGTTTTTAGTTAAGACTTTTTCCAATCTATTTTCCAAGGGTAAAAATTCATTAACTGCAAAATTGATTATTTTTGCATCAACATTGCAAAGTAATAAAACAAGAATTGCACATAAAATATTTTCCTTATTTTTATTTCCAATTAGTTTAATTTTTTCATTATTCATAATTAATTCAATTTTTTTATCAGTTTTATAGTAAAATTTATTATTAAAATAGAAAGTGCCAACAAAATCTTTATTTTTTGTTTGATCCTGCATAGAGAAGTAAAATGCTTTTGCTTTTGTTTTTTTATAAAGTTCTCTTGTTAAACTATCATCATAATTTAAAACGCAAAAATCATTTCTTTTTTGGTTTTCAAATATTCTACATTTTGCTTCTATGTAATTTTCAAAAGTTTTATGCCTTGTTAAATGGTCGGGCGTTAAATTTAAAATTGCTGAAATTTTTGGCCTAAATTTTCTAATTTTCATTAACTGAAAACTGCTCACCTCACACACAATTTTGCTTTTCTTATTTGTTTTTTTATGTAAAGAGATAAGTGGAATCCCTATATTTCCGGCAATAAATGTATTACTATTTGCACTTTTTAGAATATGCCCTATTAAAGAACAAGTGGTTGTCTTTCCATTTGTTCCAGTTACTGCAATAACTTCGCCTTTTATATTTTGAAATCCAAGTTCTAATTCAGATATTATTTTTACTCTATTTTCTTCTAGTTTTTTATATAAATCTTTGTCCTCATCAACCCCAGGACTAACGACAGCCAATTTTAATTTTTTCAAATCAAAATCTTTTAAATCATCAATCTTTTTAACATCATCAAAAATTAAAGGAGTTATTCCTTTATTCTTGTAAAATTCTTGAACTGCAAAACCACTCTTTCCAAGCCCATATACTAAAATATTTTTAATTTTCAAAACCCACCCGCATATAAAGTAATAGCAACTATAAGCGATGATACTGCTATTGTTATTACTATATATATGAAGGTGATTCTATTTTCATACACCCCTTTTTTCTCAAAATGATGATGAAGTGGCGCCATTAAAAAAATTCTTTTCTTTGTTCTTTTGTAGTATAGAACTTGAATTGTTACTGACAATGCAGAAAGAACAAACATAATGCCAATAAAAGGAATTAAAAGTGTTAGTTTTGAAAAAACTGCTATGCTAGTTAAAAGTCCACCCAGTGCCAACGAGCCAGTATCTCCCATAAAGACTTTTGCCTTATTTACATTAAATATTAAAAAGGCAATGATTGCTCCTAGTGCACAACAACATAAAACAATTAAATTCTCATATTCATAAATATTTATTAAATTCATAGCGGTAGATTTATAAACAACAAGCAGAGCAATAAAAGCTAATAGGTATGCCGAGCTAACACCTCCCGCAAGTCCATCAAGTCCATCAGTTAAATTAACACTATTGACAAGCGCTAGATAAACAAAAATTATAATGGGGACTATAAAAACTCCCAAATTAATTTCTATACTCGTAAAAGGAACGACGAGATTAGAGCCGACTAAATTTGAATAATAAGCATAAAATGCAATAATTGTAGCTATGCCTCCTTGCCCTATTATTTTTTGATAAGGTTTTAGTCCTTCATTTCTTTTATATCGAATTTTTATAAAATCATCTAAAAACCCCAGCGTTCCGTATGCTAACATAACCGCAAGAGAAATAACTGCCAACTGATAATTATTATTGAAAAAACAAAAGGATACCATTATTGTTATAATAAAAATTAACCCACCCATAGTTGGTGTTCCCTGTTTAACTAAATGGGATTCAACATAGTGCAATATTGTTTGAGAAGCTTTAAACTTTTTTGATGCATTAATTATAAATGGAGCGATAATCGTTCCAATAACTAAACAAGCAACAAAACATAATAAATAATATTCCAAACTAACCCCTACTAACAACCTCAATTTGCATTTCTTCGTTTTTTTCTATAACAACATCAAAATCGTTATAAGGAGATTTTACCCCATTTATGTCTTGATATTCCTCCGCCCCTTTTCCGCATATAGCAATAACGTCGCCCTTTTTAGAAAAGTTTATAGCAAAATTAATCGCTTCCTTCCTATCAACTATACGAATGTGTCTATTTGAAACCATACCATTTTCAATATCATCTAAAATCAACTCTGGATTTTCAAACCTTGGATTATCACTAGTTAAAACAACAAAATCACTTAATTTCTCTGCCATTTCTCCCATTTGAGGGCGTTTCCCTTTATCTCTATTGCCTCCACAGCCAAAAATAGTAATCAATCTATTAACTGGTAATTGTTTAATGGCAGTAAGTATTTTTTCGATTCCATCTGGCGTGTGCGCAAAATCAATAACTACCATTGCCCCGTTAGATAAATTCATAGAATTGAATCTTCCGGGGACGCTTTCTATTTTTTCCAGTCCTTTTTTTATATCTTTACAGTTTATTCCAAGTTGAAATGTTGCGCCCGCCGCCGCTAATGAATTATAAACATTAAATTCTCCTAAGAGATTGCTTTTTATATTCAAAATATTATCGCAAATATTGACAACGTATTGACTTGATGTACTTTTTTTATTTATATCAATGGCAAAAATATCTGTTGGATTTTTTAATCCATAAGAAATGAAAGGCACTTTTATATCTCTAGATATTTCCAGCCCCACTTCATCGTCAAAGTTCAAAACTGCATTTTTTATTAAATTCCCATTAAATAATTTTAATTTTGTTTCTTTATAGTTATCCATGGTCTTAAAATAATCTAAATGATCTTGTGTAAAATTAGTAAAAACTCCAACATCAAAACAAATTCCTTCTAATTTTTCTAATGCTAATGAGTGTGCAGACACTTCCATAACAACATATTCTATTTTATTATTAACCATTGTTCTTAATATTTTATGTAGAACTTGCGGGTCTGGAGTTGTTAAATTGGTTTCAAAATATTGATTACCAATATAAGCACCTTGTGTTCCAATTAAACCAACTGATTTTCCAGCACTTTCCAGTATCGATCTTATTAAAAAACTAGTGGTAGTTTTTCCATTCGTTCCAGTAATGGCAATAAGTTTTAAATCTTTTATAGGATTACCAAAAAAATTTCTGCAACAGATAGAAAAAGCTTTTCTGCTATTTTCAACAATGATTTGAGGTATATTTACTTGAACCTGTCTTTGACAAATTATTAGTGTTGCCCCTTTTGCGACAGCATCATTAACATAGTTATGTCCATCTGCATTTTCACCTTTCAAACAAAAAAATACTGTACCACCAACAACTTTTTTACTATCATAAGTTAGATTGTCTACTTGCAAATTCTCAATTTGCCCAATAATTCTTTTGATTTCAATGTCTTTTGTCATCTCATTAATTAGCATATTTTTACTCCTAATCATAATAATAACTTATAAAATTAAAAAAAAGTCATATAAGCAAAATAAGTCAAATTAATATATTTTTTGATTTTTAATTTTAAAATTAGCTATCATAATAAATTATTGTTTATATAATAGAATTATGATAAAATAAATCCGTGAGAATTATGAACAAGCAAGCAGCATTAATAAAAAGAGAATTGACTCTAAATGAAATTAATAAAGAATCAAAAAAGAATCTTGATATTTTGATTTCAAAAAATGAAAATTATTATCATAGCCAAATAAATGAAATAGTTGAAGACATTGTAACGCCAAGGAGTAAAATAAAAGTTCTTTTATTGTCTGGCCCTTCTTCAGCTGGGAAAACTACTAGCTCCAATATTTTATGTTCTTCTCTTGAAAAAAAGGGGATAAACTCTATTGTTATATCACTTGATAATTTTTA
>JAQVQJ010000033.1 GCA_028701635.1 Clostridia bacterium
CCTCATGGAAATATTACAGTTAGTGGAACTGATAGCCATGTAATAATCGTTACACCTTTTTTTGTGCCAGGAGTAGTTGATAATCGTCCAATTGATCCAGCAGGGAACTTTATATTGACAGGTCCAGCTGATTCAGTAAGGACAATTGGAGGACTTGGTAATGATGAAATATCTATTAATTTAACAGTACCAATAGAAATTGTTTCAGCAAAAGCAATATTAGCAGATGAAAGAGAAATCCCAGCAGTTTATAATGAAACAACAGGGAAATTTGATTTAACATTACATACTGGTGATGTAATGTTAAGATTTGAAGCAACATTAAATGGAGAAGTAACATTAAACGGAACTCCACAAACAACAATATATGGAGACCCTCATGGATACATTACAGTTAGTCCAACTTATAGTAATGTTATAATTATTACCCCTATAGGTAGTAAAGGAGAAATCGAACCAGCGGGAATATTTACATTGACAGCCCCAGCTGACGCAGTACAAACAATTGGAGGACTCGGTAATACTGAAATTTCAATTACATTAACAGTTCCAGAGACTTATACAGTAACATATGATAAAAATAATGAAGTGAATGGCGAAGTTCCAACTGATTCAAATGAATATTTAGCTGATGCAACAGTAACAGTATTAGGGCAAGCGACATTGGAAGATCCAGATGGATATACTTTCGGTGGCTGGAACACTCAAGCTGATGGATTAGGAACACATTATGATGAAAGTGATACTTTTGCTATAACAGGGGACATTACTTTATATGCAGAATGGGTTGAGATAGTAACATACTCAGTAACATATGAAGAGGGATCTGTGTATACAGGAGACCCAGCTGTAGATTTAACAGAAGTTACAGAATTACCAGATCCATTACCAGTATTAACTGAAGAAGGATATGCATTTGATGGTTGGTTTACAGATATAGAATTAACAACATCAGCAGTAGCTGGAGCAACAATTACAGCTAACACAACTCTTTATGCAAAATGGACTGTTGTAGAGTACACAATTGATTATTATGTAGATGGCGGAACAACTCCTGCTGAAAACCCAGCGACATACACAATAGAAACTGAAACAATAACATTAGTAGACTCAGTAAAAGATGGATATATATTCGAAGGTTGGTTTATTAATGAAGAGGGAGATGCTATAACTGAAATTGAAATAGGTTCTATTGGATCATTAGAGTTATATGCTTTATGGACTGCAGAAGAGTATACAATAACTTACAATCTTAATGGTGGAGTAAATGGGGTTGGAAATCCAGCAACATATACAATAGAAACTGAAACAATCACATTAGCAGTACCAACAAGAACAGGATATACATTCGAAGGTTGGTATGATAATGAAGAGTTTAACAGAGAGCCTATAACAGAGATTGCATTAAGTTCTACTGAAGACGTAGTATTGTATGCTGCATGGGAAGCGATAGAATATACAATCACTTATAATTTAAATGGCGGAACAAATGGGGCTGGAAACCCAGAAACATATACAATAGAAACTGCAGATATCACATTAGCAGTACCAACTAAAACAGGATACACATTTGGTGGTTGGTATGATAATGCGGATTTCGAAGATAGTGCAATTGTTGAAATCGAATTAGGCTCAACTGGAAACGTTACATTGTATGCAATGTGGACACAGGCAATTACTCTTATTATAGATGGCGAAGAAGAAGCTGAAAATATAATCGTTGGCAATGAGTTTACTTTTGTAAGTTCTTTAACAGCAGCTAAGACGGGATACACTTTATCGGGTTGGTTATATAATGATGAAGTTGTAGATGAAGACACAGTGTTCGATTATGAAGAAGAAATCGAATTAACAGCTCAATTCGAAGCTAATGACTACGTTGTTACATTCGATGTTGATGGCGGAGATGATTTAGATGAAGAGACAGCTGATGTAACATTTGATGGAGCAATTGGAGAATTACCAACTCCAGTAAAAGAAGGATATAGATTCTTGGGCTGGTACTACGGAGAAACTGAGGTTACAGCTGAAACATTGTATGAATTCCCAGAAGATATTACTTTAACTGCTGTTTGGGAAGAAGCAGGTTTCGATTGGATAACATTAAGTTATGTAGTTAGTGGAGCGATTGTTCTAATCTTAATATTAACAATATTATTTGTAGCAGCTGATACTAAACATAAGAAAAAAATTAGATAATTTAAAGTTTTTAAAAAAGCCTGCAATTTGCAGGTTTTTTTAATTTAATCTCAATAGTTTTATTTTAAAAATAAGCCAAATAGATTAATTGTATTGACTTTAATTTTATATTTACTTATAATTTATACAGACGATTTAGGAGAAATAATGTTAGACAAGAGATATAATTTTTTAGAGAGCGAAAAAAAGTGGCAGGATTATTGGCAAAAAGAAAATATATATAAGTTTGATGAAAATTCAAATAAAAAAGTATATTCTATAGATACACCACCTCCAACTGTTAATGGTAAAATTCATATGGGGCATCTTTCTTCATATATTCATATTGAAACTATTGCACGTTATCAAAGAATGATGGGAAAAAATGTTTACTTTCCATTTGGCTTTGATGATAATGGACTTCCAACAGAAAGATATGTTGAAAAACAAATTGGGAAGAAAGCATATGAGCTTCCAAGAGAAGAATTTATTGATAAATGTCTTGAGATAACAAAGGAATTGGAAAAAGAATTTTTTAACTTATATATAAGCGCAGGATTTAGTGCGAATTTCAAGAATATTTATTCAAGTATAGATAGTAGAGCACAAACAATATCTCAAAAATCCTTTTTGGAATTATATAAAAAGGGTAAAGCATATTATGCAGAATCTCCAACTTTGTGGTGTACAGAATGTCGTTGTGCGGTTGCTCAAAGCGAATTAGATAGCGAAGACATAAATAGTACATTCAATTACATTAAATTTTATATAGTCGGCGAAGATAAATATATCGAGATTGCAACAACTCGTCCTGAAATGTTGTCTGCCTGCGTTTGTGTTTTTATCAATCCAAAAGACGAAAAGAATGCACATTTATTAAATAAAAAATTAATTGTTCCTATATATAATTTTGAAGTATCAGTATTGGCTGATGAACAAGTTGACCTTGAAAAAGGTAGTGGTGTTGTTATGTGTTGTACTTTCGGTGATACCGTTGATAAGGAATGGCAGAGAAAATATAGTTTACCTATCAAAGAAGCGTTTAATAACGCGGGGGTAATGAACGAAATTGCTGGTGAATTTGCAGGATTAAACATTATAAAAGCAAGAAAAGCAATTATTGAAAAATTAAAAGAGTTAGATTTATTAATTAAGCAAGATGAAATTTGTCATGCAGTTTCTACCCACGAAAGATGTGGAACACCTATTGAAATTGTTGTTAAAAAACAATGGTTTATAGATGTTATTTCTGACATTAAAAAGATTTATAAAGGTGGAGAAGAATTAAATTGGTACCCAAAAAATATGCAATCTAGATTTTTAAATTGGGTGGAAAATTATAGTTGGAACTGGTGTATTTCTAGACAAAGATACTTCGGCGTTCCTATTCCAGTTTGGTATTGTGCAGATTGCGGAGAGATAATCACACCAGATGAAAGTCAATTACCAGTTAATCCCTTAAAAGATACACCAAAAGCTTGTTCTAAATGCGGAAGTAAGAATTTTATTCCAGAAAGAGATGTTTTTGATACTTGGCAAACATCATCTTTAACTCCTCAAATAAGTACAGATTTGCTAACAAAGAAAGGACTTTCAGACAAGATGGTTCCAATGAATTTAAGGCCTAATGCACATGATAATATTCGTGTTTGGGATTTCTATACTGTTGTTAAGAGCTTATTGCACTTTAATAAATTGCCATGGAAAGATGTTATGATTTCAGGGTATGTTACAGCAAGCGACGGAAGTAAATTAGCAAAGAGTAAGGCAAATAGTAAAAATTCTCCACAAGAGATTATTTCGACCTATTCAGCTGATGTTACACGTTATTGGGCAGATAATATGTCCGCCGGGAAGGATACAGTTTTCGCGTTAGATAATTTTGATAATGGAAAGAAAATAGTTAATAAACTATGGAATGCTTCTAAATTCGTACTTTCATTTTTAGACGATTATACATATGAAAAAGTTGAATTATTGCCTATTGACAAATGGATAGTTGAAAGATTAAAAGAAACATATAGTTCATATACGAAAGCACTTGAAAGATATGAAATTGCTTTTTCTTTGAATGAATTAGAAAAGTTCTTTTGGAATTTCTGCGATAATTACATTGAAATTGCAAAGAAAAGACTTTATAATCCTGATATTTATGGAGAAAATGCCAAAAAATCTGCACAAATGGCTTGTTATACTTGCTTGAAAAATATGTTAAAAATGTACTCAATTTATATGCCACATGTAACGGAAGAAATTTATATGAGTTATTTTGGTATAAAAGAAAATCAAAAATCAATTCATATTTCGTTATATGAAGATTTTAGCGAGCCAAATAAAAAACTAATTGAAGAAGGAAATGAGTTTGTTCAATTAGTTTCAAAAATTCGTCAATATAAATCAGAAAATAATTATTCATTAAAAGAAGAATTAAGCGATGTTACCTTGGTTGGTTATGGCGATTTTGTGAAATCGGCAGACTATGATTTGAAAGCAGTTGGGAATATAGTTAATCTGCATTTTGAAGATGGAGATAAAAACGTTATAATAAAGAAATAGGGGAAAAATGAAAGATCATATTACACCAAATTTGCTGAAATTGGCACGGCTTTTTAAGAAAAAGGGCGAGCTTTATATCGTTGGTGGATATGTTAGAAATTCACTTTTAGGAATCTACGAGACAGATATCGACTTAGCAAGTAGATTAACAATTGATGAGATAAAGGAACTGCTTTTTGGAACTCAATATGAAGTAAAAGAAGTATCAAAAAAAATGGGAACCTTAGTTATTTCTCTTGGTGAAGAAAAATGGGAGCACTCTACCTTTAGATTAGAGTATTATGGCGAAGGAGGAGATCATTCTCCTCTTTCTGTTCAATTTATTAATGATATCAGAGAAGATGCTAGAAGGCGAGATTTTACAGTAAATGCCATTTATTATAATATTTTAAAAGATAAGTTTTTTGATTTTTATAATAGTCAAAGAGATATAAGAAATCATGTTATTAGATCAATAGAATTACCAGAAATTGTTTTAAAATCCGATGGAATTCGAATTTTAAGAATGATTAGATTAGCAAGTGAATTATCTTTTAGAGTTCACGGAGATACTATTTTAGCCGCATATGAGATGAAAGATAACTTAAATGATATTTCAGGAACAAGAAAATATGAGGAACTTAATTTAATTTTGAACGCTTCAAATAGATATAAAATAAGTAAGCCAAAGGCTCATATTTTTGGTTTACAGATGTTCAATCTTTTAAGATTATGGAAATATTTTAATTCCCCTGTCTTAAAAGTCAGACTAAAACAGGTTAAAAAGGCAGCACCTGAAAATAGATTGATTGCTTTGGTTATAGACATAATTTCATCATCTTGGAGACTAAAGGCAAATAAAGAAGAATTAGTCAACCAACTTCTAGGAAAGCAAGGGCTGTGTATACCGGAAAACAAAATTTCGTTTATTAGACACATTATTTGTGGTTATTATGATGCTCTTGACAAGATGGAAAATAAACAATATTTTATAGAATATTTTGAAGATTTTAAATTAATTCGTGAGTTTTTACGTATAAAATCGAAAAAAATATATCAAAAATATAATTTTTTCTATAATTATTTAATAAATAATAAAATTTCTATTAGAATAAAAGATTTAAAAATTAATGGAAAAGATATAAAAGAAAACTACCCAAAAATTAAAGAAAAATATTATAGTCCAATTCTAACACAACTTTTAAGTCGTGTTTATGATGCAACTTTAAAGAACGAAAAAGAAGTACTTATTGAAGAAGTTGGAAAAATAAAAATTTAGGTATTGATTTATTATATAAGTTGATTTATAATCTAACCAGGAGATAATATGAAAAAGGGAATGGTTGGATTAATTGTTGATACAAAAAGTAAAGAATTTATGTTTAATTTAGGAGTTTTATTTGCTTCTGGTAAAAGTGTTAGAATACTTAATAGTGAAGAAGTAGATAAAACCATTGAGGAAGAAAAAATAAAGGGTTTTGTAAAATCTTTTAATATGATGATTAAGTTTTGGCAAGATAATGACTTCGCCCCTAATATTGGAATTGATAATGAATTAGAAGAAAACAAAATTTTCTTAATTTGCCCAGTTAGAAATGCAACTGATGAAGAGAAAAAAATTTTAAATGATATATTAGAAAAATACGAGAGTAAAGGGCTTAAAGTACATTTCCCTCCAAGAAATACGAACCAAGACCCACATGAAAATGGAATAAACACGGGTGGATATAGTATTTGTTTAGCGAATGGCAGAGCGATTTCATCATCTAAAACCATTGCTGTTCATTACAACAAAGAGAGCACAGGAAGTATGTTTGATTTAGGGGTTACATATCAATCAATTTTAAATAAACCAGATAAAAAATTCATTCTTGAAAACAAATTTGAATATGATAAGAACGACCCTATTGACAAAATAATAATGAAATTACTTTCAAAAAATAATGTACAAAAATTAACAAAAGAAGAAGTTAAAGAATAATAAAAAAACCTGATTAAATCAGGTTTTATTTATTTATTTAGTTTTCAGGTTTTTCTTCTTGTTTTGCGTACTCGATTTCCTCTTTGGTTATCTCTTGTGGAACGCTTTCTAATCCTGTTGGATTAAGAGGATTTTCTGCTTCTGCCTTTTCTTCATCATGTTCCGTTGTCGCAACACTAATTATTTTTGCATCTTCACGGAGTTTCATTACTTTAACTCCAAGGGTGCTTCTTCCAATTAAATTAATATCTCCTGCTGCCATACGAATTATAATTCCATTGTCTGCAATTAACATTAAATCTTGCTCTTCACGAACAACTTTTAGGGCAACAAGCTTTCCAGTCTTTTCATTAAAGTTTCCAGCTTTAACTCCCTTTCCGCCACGAGTTTGTACTCTGTAATCTTCTGGGCTGGATCGTTTACCATATCCTTTTTCGGTGATGGTTATAAATTGTTGTTTTACATCATTAATTATAGCCATATCAATGACAAAATCACCTTTTTCAAGATTAATACTTCTAACACCTTGTGTATCACGTCCCATAGAACGAACATTCTTTTCATTAAAGCGGATACATTTACCCCTATTTGAAGCTATTAATATATCATTTGTTCCATCTGTTAATTCTACGCCAATAAGTTTATCGCCTTCAAGTAGCTTAATTGCTATCTTTCCAACTTTTCTAATACTTGCAAATTCTGTAAGGTCAGTTTTCTTAATTAATCCATTTCTAGTCGCCATCATTAAGTTGCCTTTTTGATCTTTTTCAAGAGGAATTACAGCAGTTACATTTTCATCTTGTGATAGTTGAAGTAGATTAATTATGGCTCTTCCCTTTGCAGCTCTTTGTGCTTCTGGAACTTCATAAGCCTTAATTGAATAAACCTTTCCAAAATCAGTAAAGAAAAGCAAATCGTTATGAGTGCAGGTTATTATAATGTTTTCAACAAAATCTTCTTCTTTTGTTTTATGTGCAGATACACCAACACCGCCTCGTTTTTGTGCGCGATATTCACTAACTGACATTCTCTTTATATATCCTTCATGTGTCATAGAAACAACAACGTCTTCACGAGCGATTAAATCTTCAATATCTATACCACCCATATCAATACTTATTTCCGACTTACGAGGAGTATTATATGATTTCTTTACTTCTTCTAAGTCATCATAAATTATGGTTAAAACTCTTTCTGGTTTTGCTAAAATATCATTTAAATCTGCAATGGTCATTTCAAGGGCTGCAAGTTCTTCTTTTAATTTCGAAACTTCCAAACCTGTCAATCTTGACAACTTCATTTCAAGTATGGCATTTGCTTGTTTATCTGATAGATCAAATTCATTCATTAAAGATACAACAGCTTCTTGTTTTTCTTTTGATGCTTTAATTACTTTAATTACTCTATCGATATTTGCTAAAGCAATAACTAAACCTTTTACTATGTGTTCTCTTTCAAGCGCTTTTCCTAAATCAAATTGAGTCCTTCTTGTCAAAACTTCTTTTTGATGTTCTAGATAGTGATAAAGCATTTCTTTTAGGTTAAGGATTTTTGGATATCCATCTACAAGAGCAAGGAATATTATTCCATCTCCCATTTGTAATTGAGTATGTTTGTATAATGAGTTCAAAACAACTTGAGGGTTAGCATCTCGTTTAAGGTCGACTACTATTCTCATGCCATCACGATCGGATTCTTCTTTAATATCAGAAATACCTTCTAATTTCTTATTTTTTACATGGTCAGCAATTTGAATAATAAGGTTTGCTTTATTTACTTGATAAGGAATTTCAGTAATAACAATTCTTGTTCTGTTATCGTGCTCTTCAATTTCAGCTTTACCACGTAATACGAGTCCACCACGACCAGTTCTATATGCTTGTTTAATAGCAGCGCGCCCCATAATTATTCCCCCTGTTGGGAAGTCAGGAGCAGGGATATACTTAATTAATTCCTCGATGTCTATTTCAGGGTCCTTAATTAAGGCTTGAATACCACAAATTACTTCTCCAAGGTTATGTGGAGGAATATTTGTTGCCATACCAACAGCTATACCATCTGAACCGTTTACTAGTAGGTTAGGGAATTTCGCAGGAAAAACAACAGGTTGCATTTCTGTGTCATCAAAGTTAGGATAGAAATCAACAGTATTTTTGTCTATATCTTTTATCAGTTCGCCTGCAATTTTTGACAATCTAGCCTCTGTGTAACGCATAGCAGCTGGACTATCTCCATCTACAGAACCGAAGTTTCCATGACCATCTACAAGCGGACAACGAATAGAAAAATCTTGAGCCATACGAACTAACGCATCATAAATAGAACTATCACCATGTGGGTGATATTTTCCCATAACTTCTCCGACAATTCTTGCTGACTTTCTAAAAGGTTTATCAGAGTAAATACCTAATTCGCTCATTGAATAAAGAATTCTTCTATGAACTGGCTTTAAGCCGTCGCGAACATCTGGAATTGCTCTTGAAACATTAACTGCCATAGCATAAGAAATAAATGATTTTTTTAATTCATCATTAACTTCCATTTTTATAACTTTTGTACCTTGAAACATTTTTTCTAATGCTAACTTATTATCTTCTTTCATTTTTTTCTCCTATTTTTCTTGCGAATTTTGTTTTTCTTTCCATTGTTTATATTTTTCTTTCATACATACTGCACAAGGTCTATAACCAGCTTTTATTGCATCTGCCTCATTGGCGAAGAATACTCTGTTTTTTACATATTTTCCTTTAGCAATCCATCTAAGTGCGGAAGGGCAATCTAGTTTTCCGTAAATTTTTATATCTTTATTGCCACCAAGCTGTCCGGGTTTTTCACTTAAATATGTTTTTCCATCTTTACCAATCAATTTATATAGTTTATTCTCCATGTAGATTCTACCTTTTAAACATCTAAATCTGTTACGAGTTTTGCGTTTTCTTCAATAAATGCTCGTCTAAGTTCAGGATTCTCTCCCATCAATGTATTAAATAAAGCATCTGCTTCTACTGCATCTTGCATTGTGATTTGTAAAAGAACTCTGCTTTCTGGATTCATTGTTGTTTCCCAAAGTTGAGTTGCTGTCATCTCTCCTAAACCTTTATATCTTTGGATTGAAACACCTTTTCTGCCATCACCTTCAAGATTTTCTTCTAATTCTTTATCTGAATAGAAATATTTATCATCTTTTCCACGAGAAACTTTGTAAAGTGGTGGTTGAGCAACATATACATGTCCATGTTCAATTAATGGACGCATAAAACGGAAAAAGAATGTAAGCATTAAAATTCTTATATGTGATCCATCAACATCGGCATCGGTCATACATATAATTTTGTTATATCTTAACTTTTCTTCGTTAAACTCTTCTTTGATACCTGCACCGAAAGCAGTTATCATATTTTTTATTTCAGCATTTTCTAGTATTTTGTTTAATCTTGCTTTTTCAACATTTAATATTTTACCACGAAGTGGCAGAATTGCTTGAAATCTTCTATCTCTTCCTTGTTTAGCTGTACCACCAGCGGAATCTCCCTCAACCATATATATTTCACAGTATTTAGGGTCTTTCTCAGTACAATCTGCAAGTTTACCAGGAAGGGTTGTGTTTTCTAATAATCCTTTTCTTCTTGTTAATTCACGAGCATTTCTTGCTGCATCTCTTGCTCTCTGTGCCGTTATACATTTTAAAATTAAATCACGGCCTTCTTTGGGATGTTCTTCAAGATATGCGCCAAAATAGTCCTGCATAACTTTTTCTACACCTATTCTCATTTCAGTATTACCAAGTTTTGTTTTTGTTTGACCTTCAAATTGAGGATTAGTAAGTTTAACACTTATAATTGCTGTAATCCCCTCACGAACATCATCACCAGATAGTTTCTCAGTTTCTTTAAGAATTTTATTTTTCAATCCATAGTCATTAATAATTTTTGTTAAACCATTCTTAAATCCTGTTAAATGAGT